>CAZJMO010000038.1:0-14620 GCA_964547085.1 uncultured Fibrobacteraceae bacterium
AACCGCGCCGGCGACATCCTCGATGATCGGCGTCAAGGCCTTGCACGGCCCACACCAAGGCGCCCAGAAATCGACCAGCACGGGCTTGGCGTTCTGCATGACCTGGGCGTCGAAATCAGCATCGGAAAACACTTTGAGCACGTCGGACATGTTGTTCCTTTCCATTCGGTCCCTTGACGGGTATCAGTCGCGAGTCAATCCACTCTGGTCACGTCCAGCAGGAGTTGTTCGAACGCCAGATCCGCCGGCACCGGGCGACTCTTCTGCGCCCTTTCGCACGCCAGACAGGCGTTCAGGATGGTCCGGCAGGAGCGCGCGCCCAATCTGCCGGCCAGCGGTAAGATACCTTTGTTCAGCATCCAGGCGTTCAATCCCGTGATGCCGGCGATTTCACCCGGCGCCGCGCCCGCCTCGAGGTACGACGCCGCCAGCGCCGTCCTCCGCAGATGCGTCATCACCAGCGGCGTCAGCTGGTAAACATCCGAACCCCAGGTCGTCAGACGCAACCAGGACCGCATCAGTTCGGCGCCCTGTCCCGGACCGATCGTGTCGGTCAGCCGGAAGACCTCGAGTTGCGCCTGGTCCATGACCAGTTCGGGAATGTCCTCGGCGGTGAGCCTGCATCCACGCGATTCCTGCAGCAACGCCAGCTTCTCGATCTCGACCAGCATTCCCTGGAGATCGCTGCCGACCAGATGGATCAGCGCCTCGCGGCCCGCCTGATCGAGGTCGAGACCGGCCTTCTTGGACGCCGTCTGGACCCAGCGCTCGAGCGCCTGACCCTTCGGGGCCTCGAAGTGGAAATACACGCCGGCCTTCTTCGCCGCCGCGAGCCACGTCCGACGCCCGTCGAACTTGCTGCCGGTGATGATCAGCAGCGTCGACTCGACCGGCGACGCGAGGTAGTTCCTCAGCGCCGTCTCACCGTCACGGTCGGCCTTGATGTGGTCCGCGTGCCGCACCAGCACGACCTGCCGACCGCCGAGCATGGGAAAGCCCTGCGCCTGCTGCAAAACACTGTCCCAACCGACCTGGTCACCGTCCAGCAAGTGCTCGTTGAAGGCCGCACTCGCCGGGTCTAACGCCTTTTTGCGCAACGAGTTGACGACCTGGCCGATCCGCAGCTGGTCCACGCCGTCGATGACGTAAACCGGCCGGAATTCGCCCGTCTTGAGGTCGGTGTTCCGCAGTTCGTCGAACCCCGGCGCCCGACTCTTGCCCGCACGCTTCGCCATTACCAGTCCTCGACCACGAGAGCCAGGACGTCCGCGGCGATCTCCGCCGCAGCCTCCCTCTTCGCGGTGATCTCGCTCGACCCGTTCGGATCGTTCAGAAAGTAGTTCCCGACACCGGTGAAGCGCCGTCGTTCGAAGACCGCCTCACCGGTCGCCTTGATCCGGAACGTCAACTCCACGGCGATCTGAACCTGGTACTCATCGACCTGCTGATCGCTCGAGATCGAAGCCTGTCGCAGGAAGTACCGTGTGACCGTGCCCTCTATCACGCTGTCGGCCGTCTGGTGGTCCACGACCTTGAGGGTGTTGTCGTCCTGCAGCGCCATCGTGATCAGGTCGGCCATCTGGATACCCATGTCGGGCTCGCTCGTCCGATTCTCCAGGTATTCCACCGAAACTCGCTGGATCGCCTGGTCGACCCGACCGCTACTCGCGGAATACACGCCGCAACCAGCCGCGTTCAAGGCGAAAACGAGGATCAGCCAACCAAGGTGTCGAAGCGAAAACCGTGTCATGTGCTCTCCGGTCCCGTACCCGCGCACGGATCAAAGGTCGTACTGCTTGAGCCTGTAGCGCAACCGATCGCGTCCCAGTCGCAGCAGCCTCGCCGCCTGCGACTGGTTCTCGCCCGCGGCGTTGAGCGCCTTGCGGACGAGCGTTTCCTCGAGTCCCCGCACCAGTGCGTCGAGGTCGACGCCGTCGTCCGGAAACGGCCCGGTCAACGCCGAAGCCAGCTCCCGCGCCAGCTCCGCGCCACCGGACACCTCCGCGTCCTGCTCGGCGTCGAAATGCAACTGGTCCGCCGTCAGGATCGTTCCGTCCTCGAGCAGCACCGAACGCTCGATCGTGTTCCGTAATTGCCTGACATTACCCGGCCACGACTGCGCCCGCCACCTCAACAGCGCTTCGTCGTCGATTTCGCGGAACGACTTCCCGAATTCCTCATTGTACCGCCGCAGGAAGTGCCTGGCCAGATCCGGAACATCGTCGCCGCGATCCCGCAGCGGCGGCATCGTGATCTGCACGACCTTCAAGCGGAAGTAGAGGTCCTGCCTGAATTCCCTTGCCGCGACAAGAGTTGCGAGATTCCGGTTGGTCGCCGCGACGATTCTCACATCGACGGTGATGTCCTCCAGTCCGCCCACGCGGCGAAAGGTCATCTTCTCCAGCACGCGCAGCAACTTCACCTGGATCGGCAGGGGCATCTCCCCCACCTCGTCCAGGAAGAGCGTCCCGGAACTCGCCAATTCGAGCAGCCCCAGCTTCTGCTGCGTCGCATCGGTGAACGCCCCCCGCTCATGCCCGAACAACTCACTCTCGAGGAGTTGGTCCGGCAACGACGCGCAGTTGATCTCCAGGAACGGATAATCGCGCCGGTTCGAGTTGCGATGGATGATCTGCGCGAGGATATCCTTACCGACACCGCTCTCGCCCTCGATCAGCACCGTCGAGCGGCCTCCCGCGGCCACCTTGCGAACCGTGTCATACACCGGTTGCATGGTACCAGACCGGCAGGCCACCGCGCCGGGCACGGCTGTGAATAGGTCCGACGCCGTCTCGTCCCGATCTTCCCCGGACGTCACGCTCACGCCCGCCAGGCCGCGCTGGACGACAGCCAGGAGTTGATCCAGGTTCACCGGCTTGGTCACGAAATCAAAGGCCTGCAGGCGCATCGCCTCGACCGCAGCTTCGGTCCGACCGTAACTCGTCAGGATCACGACGCATAGTTGCGGTCGCTGCGCCTTCATCCGAGCCAGGATCTCGAGTCCGTTCATGTCCGGCAGGCGGAGGTCGAGCAACACGAGATCAGGCGCGTCGTGTTCAGCCCGTTCGAGACCTTCGGCGCCGAGGCCGACCGACGTGACGCGGTAACCGCGCGCTTCCAGCGTCGCTGCCAAAAACAGACGAATGGCTTCCTGGTCGTCGATGATCAGCACGTGCGGCTGCATGGAGGGCGGCTTCCTGGAGTTCGAGGGGATTAGTTTTTCGGTAAGGTGATTATGGTCCCCCCGCCTCCCGCAGGCAAGCCGGTTGTGCCGCTCAATTTGTGTACTGCTGCCGAACACAACCCGTTGACGGTTGTGTATCCGAACCTAGAGGTTCCACAACGCAGCACTACACCGCATAGACTGCACGATGCTGCCGGTTTACCGCCAGGGCCACCGTCTGCACCCGACGCCAGTAGTAGTCCTTCCACCTCTCCGGCAATACAACCCGGCTCGGAAACAACCGCTTTCGCAAAATATCCGCCTCAGTCCAAACACGATCCGCGATCCCGGCTTCCATCGCCGGCGTTTTTCGACACCGCTTTTCCCAACGTCGTTTCCTGAAGTTCTTCCAAACCGCGAAGACCGCCAGCCGTTCCGACGCGGCCTGCCTACGTTTCGAGAAGGCAATCGTTTCTCGTCGATGGTTCGCGCTGCAATGTCGGATGAATCCATCCAGCGAATTGATCTCGAACAGTAAGTTGTGACGATCCCGACGCACTTTGGAGTTGATACGCCGATGCGTGATCTCGCAATCGAGCCCCCGCATTGCACGCGGATACGCCGTGTGCTCGTCGCTGCGGATTGTCACCCGCGATAGCCCGCGCGTCGCGACCTCCAGAAGTTCCCTCATTCCGTTTTCCATCGCTTTCGGGTCCGGACGTCCGAATGACGACCGAGCCTGGCGAGCTGATGATCGACCGTCGAGGGTGCGCAATCCAGCGCTCTGGCGATCTGCCGATTAGCCATCCCACCGACGGTGAGTTTGAAGATACGAACGAGTAAGTCCGGTCGTTTCAACCAGTACGTGGTACTGAAGGTCTGCGAACTGCACGTCCGTCGACAGGTCTTGCACCGAAAACGGGGAATGCGGTGGGGCGCGCGGCGTCGATAATAGTAGCCGATCCGCACAAACGGCCACGATCCGTCCAACACATTGTGGTGCGGACACTTCGGATTCGGGCAGTGCGGCGGGGTCCAGGTGGACACAATCTTGGGTGGGTATGCCATGGCCCCCAATTACGCAAATCGGGGGCCATACACATTCTTCCGGGCACAACCGACGGCTCTACCGTGCGCCCTCTCCCTTGATCACGACACGCACGGTCTCCAACAAAATCCCCGCCTCCGTAAGAGGCCCGCACCGCCGGATATACTGCCTGTCGAACTCCACCTTCCGACAGACACTCTCCAGTGATTCATCGTACCCGTTGCGCACCTGCGCCAACCCCGTCAGCCCGGGTTTGACCAGCAAGCGGTCGTGATAGTGAGGGACATCGTTCTCGAGTTGCCGGATGAAACACAACCGCTCCGGCCGCGGCCCTATGAGGCTCATCTCGCCCTTGAACACGTTCCAGAGCTGCGGCAACTCATCGATCCTGGTCTTGCGGAGAAAACGACCGATTCGAGTGACCCGCGAATCGCCGGCTTTCGCCCACTGCGGCCCGCCGGCCTCCGCGTTGCTGTACATCGTCCGCACCTTGTAGATGCGGAACGGCCGTCCCGGCTGCAGTACCTTGCGTCGTTCGCCGGCCTGGGTTCCGAAGCGTTGGCGCCTTCGGTTGAGCCCCACGCGTTCCTGTGCATAGAAGATAGAACCGGGGCTGTCCAGCTTGACGGCCAGCGCAAGACCAGGCAGGATCAGCCCGAATAGGACCAAGCCGAACACGCTGGCCACGATGTCGAACATGCGCTTGCCCATCTTGAAAGCCAGTCCGGGCAGATATTGCAACAAATCGGAATGGGGAACAGCATGGTCTGCGGCGCGGTCTCCCACGCTCTCCGACGGACTCGCCAACGCAGCCATGGCGCCGCCGCCGCCAGCGGGCATATCCGCGTCACCGATCTGCTTTCCCGCCCGTTTCTTCCTCAATCGTGACTCCGTCATCGATCCCGACCTCCGTCGAGGTAGCCATTCTATCCCGACCGTCGCCTTGTCGAAACATCAGGGTCCGTTTTACAACCAAAAAAACGGCACCCGAGGCCCCCCTCTGGTCCTGTATGATCCAGGCAGTTCATCACACTGCCGCATATTTATATATCGCTTTTTCTCGTCTTTGCTTAAATCTAAACCGTTAAGTGAACGACATAATAACAGTTCTGCACGCCAACAACAACCTAGGGACTCCTGTATTTGTTGCGAACGTGTCCCGCTTATGTTGCAACTTCGTGTTCAGTCCTGAATCCGGTCGTAGGCCAGCACGACGGTCGCCGTCGACATCAGAGCCAGGAAAAGCGGGATGTTCCGCTGGATCCAAGATTCCTGCCGCTGAGGCACATAGACGACATCACCGGGATGGACGACTGGATTCCCTGCCGGCAGTCCCTCTTCCAGGAACAGCCGCATATCCACGCGCGTGGCCAGCGCCTCTCCCGGCGCCCGCGTACCGCGATGGACCCAGTCGATCTTGTTCAGTTCCGCCGTCTCGATCGGCGCTCCAGCCAGCATCAGCACCGTCAGGAGCTCGGTGGGACGTTCCAGCGGTACGGTCGTCGGCGTGGAGACCCCGCCGAAGACCTGGACCCCATCGACAGACGAAACGCCGACGATCCCCTCCGCGACCGTCGGTACCACCAACGTATCGCCGCCTTGCAGGACTTCCTGCGGGAAATGGTCACCGGTCAGGTACCCGGTCATGTTCACGGTGCGGGAAGCGGGACGACCGCCGACCATCGTGATGATCCGGCACGCGGCCAGGTTCGCGTTCTCGGACGGCCCGCCCGCCGCACGCAGCACTTCCCACAGCGTCGGCGGAGCCTCGAACGTAAAACTGCCCGGCGCCTGGAGCGCTCCGAGCACGAACACGCGTAGCGCGTTGTATTCGACCACGCCGAGAACGATGTCGCTCAGGCCGGGGTTGATCAGGCGCACGCGCTGCCCCAGAAGTTCCTCGGCCTCCTCGAGCGTCAGCCCTCCGAGCACGACCTCGCCCACTTGCGGGACATAGACGCTTCCGTCGGCCTGGACGGTCAGTTCGCCGTCCAGCGCCGGGAGTTGAGGCACGTTCAGGCGCAGCACGTCGCCGCCGCCGATGCGGTAGACTTCTTCCCTCGCGTCGGAGTCCTGCGCGAGGGCCCCCTCCAACGGCCCGAGCAATGCCGCCGCCACGATCATGATCACGAGCGCCGGCGAACAGGGCGAGACGTACCTCAAGACCGACCTCCCGCATGCTGTTTCTGATACCAGTCCACGGTACGGGCCAAGCCCTCGCTCAACGTGACCTTGGGGTCGAAGCCGAGCCGATCACGAGCGCGTTCGATGTCCGCGAGCGAATGGCGTACGTCCCCGGCGCGGTCCGGGCCGTGTTCCGGATCGATGTCGCAGCCGATGAGGTCGCGGATCTGCAGGCACATCTCCTCGACCGTGACGCGCTCGCCGCAGGCGATGTTGTAGACGAGGCCGTCCGCGCGGGAATCCGCCGCTGCGGCCTTGAGGTTCGCCTGCACCACGTTCTCGATGTAAGTGAAATCCCGCGACTGACCGCCGTCGCCGTGGATCAGCGGCGCCTGACCGTCCAGGAACCGGGTCACGAACAGCGGAATCACCGCGGCGTACTGGCTCGCCGGATCCTGTCGCGGCCCGAACACGTTGAAGTAACGCAGGCCGACGGTCGGAAGCTGATAGAGTTCGGTGAACACGCGGCCGTAGAGTTCGTCGACGTACTTGGTGATCGCATACGGTGACAGCGGGCTCGCCGGCATGTCTTCACGCTTGGGCAGGGTTTCGGTATTGCCGTAGGCCGCACTGCTCGCCGCATAGACCACCCGCCGGACGCCCGTGTCGCGCGCTGCCAGAAAGACCTTCAACGTCCCGGTGATGTTGACGTCGTTGCTCGCCAGCGGATCCGCGACCGAACGCGGCACCGACGCCAGCGCAGCCTGGTGGAAGACCACGTCCGTGCCCTTGAAGAGCTTCATCAGGAGATCCAGGTCGGTGATGCTGGCCTTGACAAACTCGATCCGGTCGCGGAATGCGGCGAGGTTGTGCTCGTGTCCCGTCGAGAGATCGTCGATCACGACGACCTCGTGCCCAGCGTCGACAAGTGCTTCCGTCAGATGAGAACCGATGAAACCGGCACCGCCGGTCACGATGTAACGAGCCATGTTGTCTCCCTGTACCTGCGGGTCGGGCAGGAATTAGAGCTTGTAGATCTTCTTGCTGTCGAACGCTTTGAGCGCGTTGCGCGTATCGACCAGAGCCGGGCACGAGTCCACGAGCTGGGCGTAGTCGATACCGCCGTGCGCCGTGACGATGACCGCAACGTCGAAACCGGCCAGGATGTCCGCGTCCACTGTCTCGAGCTTCTCGGCTCTGACCTGGCCGTGCAGAGTCGAGACCTGCGGGTCGTACCAGTGGACCTCGCCCCCGAGTCGCGAGAGCAGGGACATCACATCCAACGCGGGTGATTCGCGCGTGTCGTCGATATTCGCCTTGTACGCTACCCCAACGACGAGAATCCTGCTACCCCGAACAGGCTTTCCGTCCTCGTTGAGCGCTTCGGCGACGAGGTTGGCGACGTGGCGCGGCATCCCGCTGTTGACGACGCCGGCCAGTTCGATGAACCGGGACTCCACGCCCGCCTGCTTGGCCTTCCACGAGAGATAGAACGGGTCGATCGGAATGCAGTGTCCGCCGAGACCCGGCCCCGGGAAGAACGGCATGAACCCGAACGGCTTGGTGGCCGCACCCTCGATGACTTCCCAGACATCGATGTCCATCGCCTTGCACATCAGCGCCATCTCGTTGACCAGTCCGATGTTCACGCTCCGGAAGGTGTTCTCCAGCAGCTTGACCGTCTCCGCCACGCGCACCGACGACACCGGGACCACCGTATCCATGAACTGCTCGTAGAGCGTCTGCGCCACGTTGGTGCACGCCGGCGTGACGCCGCCGACGACCTTGGGAATGTTGTGCGTCTGGTAATGCGGATTGCCGGGATCGACGCGCTCCGGCGAGAAGGCCGCGAAGAAATCGACCCCGACCTCGCGCCCGTCCAGCGCCAGCTGGGGCACGATCACTTCCTCGGTGGTCCCCGGATACGTGGTGCTCTCGAGGATCACCAGCATCCCCGGATGCACGCACGGGCAGATCGACGCCATCGCCGACTGGATGTAGCTGATGTCGGGATCATGGGTCTTGCTCAGCGGTGTCGGCACGCAGATGTTCACCGTATCGACATCCGCCATCAGGGCCATGTCCGTCGTGGGCACCAGACGCCCGGCGGCGACCAGCGCAGCCACGTCCGCGGTCTCGACGTCGATGATATAGCTCTCGCCGCGTTGCAACTGGGCAACCTTTTCCGCCGAGAGTTCGAAACCGGTGACCGTGAACCCGGCCTTCGCCATCGACACGGCCAGCGGCAGGCCGACGTAGCCGAGCCCGATCACTCCGAGGCGGGCGGTCCGGTCCTTCAATCTGGCGATGAGTCTTTCTTCGAGAGACACGCTCACGTTCCAACACTCCTGTCTGACATGGACATTTGCTTGGGCAATCGCGCCATCGTGCGTCAGCTGCGAGGACCGCCGCGCATCTTGTCACGGAGTTCCCGCAGTTGCCCATTGGCCTCCGCAAGTTCGGCGCGGACTTCCCGGATCTCCAGGATCCGTCCGATCACGCGACGCAGGACAAGCAGGAAGCATACCAGGATCGCCGCAAGGCACAATCTTAGATACCAAGGGCTTAGGTGCGCGCCGTGGTGCTGGAAGAGGTGGATCGAGGAGCGCGCGAAGAAGACCAATGTGACGAGGAATCCGACCTGGAGAACACCCTGGACGACAGCGCCGACCAGGTATTCCTTCAGGCGCCGCGCGTGGCGAAGCGGGGCCGCGTCCGCCCCCGCTTCCGAGAAGCGCGAGCGGAAGGCCTCACTCTTCCGGGGGGATCTCTTCGAAATCCACATCGGAGATATCCTGTTGCGTCAGGTCCTTGAGACTCTCGGTCGGCGTCGAACGGTCCAGGTCGGGACGGGACTGCCGGTGTGCAATCGCACTCCGGCCCAGCCACCGCATCAAGCGAGGCAAGGCCCAGAACCCGATCAGAATGAAAAATAGGATTCGTAACATGGCATCCAGAGGATTGAGATGGTACGCCCGGCGGGATTCGAACCCACGACCTCTTGCTCCGGAGGCAAGCGCTCTATCCAGCTGAGCTACGGGCGCACCTTACCTCGCCACGATCACGTGGCGGACGCTTCAACTTACACTTTCATGGGCGCTTGTCAAGATCGGCCCGGCCCAGGACCAGAACCGTTCGTGGCCTCGAGCAACTCCCGCGCGTAGGCCGTCTGCGCGGCGGCGTCGCCGTGCCGCCAGTCCGCACCGCCGAGTTGCCGCGCAACCTCCGCAACCCGCTCCTCGGCGCCCAGACGCTGCAGGGCCACGGTCGTGCGTCCGCCGTCGACCTGCTTGGTCACCCGCCAGTGATCCTGCCCGTAGACGGCCACCGTCGGCAGATGCGTGATGCAGATCGCCTGCGCCTGCCGCGCCAGTTGACGCAGCAGCATCGCCACCGGGGTCGCCGCGTCCATTCCCAGCCCCGCGTCGACCTCGTCGAAGACCTGGAGCAGCGGCCGCGCGGCGCCCCGCACGAGCAACGTCAGGCCCAGGTGGATCCGCGAGGCCTCGCCCCCCGACGCGATGGTCGACGCCTCGCCCATGTCCTCGCCCGGGTTGGTGCGGACCAGCAACCGGACCGTGTCCGCACCGTGCGCCGCCGCCCGGCAACGCACGCCCGCGACCACGATCTCGCCGTCCGGGTCGCGCCGCGGTTCCACCGCCAGCGACACGTCCAGTTTCGGCAGAGCCAGCGGCCGAATCACACCCTCCGCCTCCGCCGCGACGGTCGGCGCGCCGGATTCGCGCGCGTCATGCAACTCGACGCAGGCCGTCTCCAGATCGCACCGCGCGCTCTCACGAGCCGCGCGCAATTTCTCCAGATCGTCGGCCGCGCGATCCTGACGACCGAGACGCTCCCCCAGCTGTTCGTGCAACGCCAGCAGACCGGGCACGTCGTGCCGGTACTTCCGACGCAGCGATTCGTAGAGCGCCTTGCGCTCCTCCAGTTCGTCCAGGCCCCGCGGGTCCAGCTGCAGGTTGTCCAGGAAACGATCCAGCTCCGAGTCGGCCTCGTCCAGCAGCGCGGCCGCCGACTCGAGTTGCGCCAGCGCCGACGCCAGTCGCTCCGATCGATCCGCGTGCGGAAGCAACCCGGCGATGGCCGAGCCGAGCGATTCGCGCACCGGCTGCGGACCGCTCCCCAGGCGATCCCGGGCACCGGCGGCCGCATCCTGCATCGCGCGGGCGTGCCGCTTGATCGCGATCGCTTCCCCGAGCTCGCGTTCCTCGCCCTCGCGAAGATCCGCCGCACCGAGTTCCTCGTGCTGGTAACGCCACATGTCGAGTTGCTGGGCCGCCAGTTCCATCGTCCGCTCGTGGTCGTCCAGGTCGCCGCAAGCGGTCTGGTAGGCTGCCAGCGCCTCGTCGACGGCATCACGACGGTCGGCCAGCCCGAGCACGGCGTCCAGGAGTTCGCGGGCGAACCCGGCTTCCGACAGTTCCCGCTGCTGGTTCTGGCTCTGGATCGCGAACAGGCGGCGACCGATGCGTTCGAGAACCGCCAGCGACGAGACCGCCCCGTTGATCAGGACCCGGCCGCGGCCCTCGCGCCGCAATTCCCGCCGCAGGACCAGAAGACCGTCGGCGGCCAGCACCAGCCCGAGACGCCGCGCGTCCGCCAGCAGATCCACCCGTCCGGAGAGGTCGCATACCGCTTCGACCCACGCCAGCTCCTCGCCCCTCCGTACCAGGCCGCGATCCACGCGACCGCCCGTGAGCAACGCCAGCGCGCCGGCGACCAGCGACTTGCCGGCGCCCGTCTCGCCGGTGAGCACCGTCAAGTACGGCCCGGGCCGCAGCACGACATCCTCGGCCAGCGCCAGGTTTCCGATCCGCAGCTCAAGGAACATCAGGAGACTCCGTCGGCGGGGTCGCAGTCCGGGTGATAACGCCGGCTGTTGGGCCGCAGACGCGGAGCGACGCCCCAGTTCAGCTTGTGCCGCAGCACCTCGAACCAGTCGCTGTCGTGGAACTTGACCAACCGTACGTTCGCCGTGGTGAGATGGCAGGTAAGCCGGTCCTCCGCCTGCAGCGATTCCCCGACCTGGCCGTCGGCCGTCAGCGTGGCGCCGTCTCCGACGCCGTGCACCACCAGCTCGATGTCCACGTCGCCGGTGACGATGAGCGGTCGTACCCCGAGGCTGTGCGGACAGATCGGTGTCACCAGCATGCCCGACAGCTCCGGCTGGCAGACCGTTCCGCCGGCCGAGAGACTGTAGGCGGTCGAGCCGGTCGCCGTCGCGAAGATCACTCCGTCGCCCAGAAACCGACCGATCGAGGTGCCGCCGAGGCGGAGTTCGAGGTCGAGCGTTCGCGGCAGCGGTCCCATGTTGACCACGACATCGTTGAGGCCGGCGATCTCGGCGATCGCATCGCCCTCGCGCCAGATGGTGCAGTGGACCCGCGAGCGGCCGGCGAGGCTGAAGTCGCCGTCCAGGACACGCTCGATCGCCGTCGGCAACCCTTCCACGGGAATGTCCGTGAGATACCCCAGCGAACCCAGGTTGATGCCCAAAAGCGGCGTGCCGCTGTCGCCGATCATCCGCGCCCCGCGCAACATCGTGCCGTCCCCGCCGAGGGCCACCATGACGTCCGAGGCGGCCACGAGTTCGCGCTCGTCCTTGCCGTCTTCGGCGCGGTCGAGAAGCCGTGCCAGATCGCGACAGAACGACACCCCGATTCCGCGTCGCTCGCAGATCTCGAGCAACACCGAGATCGCGGGCTGGAGTTCTTCCTTGCTCGGATTCCCGCAAAGCCCGAGATGCCGCACCTGTCCGTCGCCGCTCATCGTGTCATCCCCGCGTTTCAAGACGCGGACCGCTCGCCGCGTCGTTCAACGATCCGTTCCAGGGCCGTCGAGACAGCCTCGGCGATGCCCTCGGCATCCAACCCGAGATCCGCGAGCAGTTCCGAACGCGAGGCCTGTCCCTGGAAGACATCGGGAATGCCCAGGCGCACCACGTGCGGAGCTTCTCCGGTCGTCGCATCCACGCTCCACTCCAGCACCGCCGCCCCGAATCCTCCGGCGAGCGCATTCTCCTCGACCGTCAACACGACGCGATGGCGGTGCCAGATGTCGGCCAGCAGTTCCGTGTCCAGCGGTTTGACGAAGCGCATGTCGACCACCTCGGCCTCGATGCCCTTCTTCGCGAGGGTCTCCGCCGCCTTGATCGACGGCGCGACCATCGAGCCGACCGCCAGTACGGCGATCTGGTCGCCCGATCGCACCGTCCGCGCCTTGCCGATCGTCAGCGGCGTGGCCGGCTCGGTCGACGGCAGATTCGGTGCGCTTCCGCGCGGGTAACGCAGCGCGCTCGGCCCGTCCTCGCGCGCCATCGCGGTGGCCAGCATGTGGCGCAGTTCATCCGCGTCCGACGGCGCCATGACCACCATCCCCGGGACCATCCGCAGGAACGAGAGGTCGAAGACGCCGTGATGCGTGGGACCGTCCTCACCCACGACACCGGCCCGGTCGACCGCGAAGACGACAGGCAGCTTCTGCAGCGCGACATCGTGGATGATCTGGTCGAGCGCGCGCTGCAGGAAGGTCGAGTAGATCGCGCATACGGGCCGCAGGCCGCAACACGCCAGCCCCGCCGAGAACGTGACCGCGTGCCCCTCCGCGATCCCGACGTCCCAGGCCCGATCGGGCAGCACCGCCTTCAGACGGTCGATGCCGGTGCCCGACGCCATCGCCGCGGTGATCCCGTGGATGCGGTCGTCCTGCTGTGCCAGTTCGGCGAGCGTATCGCCGAAGACGGATGTCCAGCTGGGAACCGCCGCCGGTTTGACCTTGATGCCCTCGGCCTTGTCGAAGGCGCCCACGCCGTGATAGCACTGACCGTCCTTCTCGGCGAAGGCGTAACCCTTCCCCTTCTTGGTCACGACGTGCACCAGCACCGGACCCTTGAGCTTGCGGACGTGGACCAGGGTGCGCATGAGGGTGGGCAGGTCGTGGCCGTCGATCGGGCCGAAGTACTTGAAGCCCAGCTCCTCGAACAGGATGGTCGGCACCACCAGGTTCTTGAGCCCTTCCTTGACCCGCCCGGCCAGCGACTGCGCCTTCTTGCCCTTGGGCATGATCCCCAGCAGCTTCCAGACCTCGCCCTCGAAACGGTTGTAGAACTCGTCCGAAGTGATGAGCGTCAGGTACCGTGAGATGGCGCCCACGTTGGGAGAGATGCTCATCTGGTTGTCGTTCAGGACCACCAGCATGTCCGTATTGGACTGCCCGGCGTTGTTGAGTCCTTCGTACGCGAGGCCGCCGGTGAGCGCGCCGTCGCCGACGACGGCCACGACTTTATGGTCCTCACCGCGGGCGTCGCGCGCGACGGCGTAACCGAGCGCCGCGGAGACCGCCGTGCTGGCGTGGCCCACGCCGAACATGTCGTGTTCGCTCTCGCTGAGCTTGGGAAAGCCCGAGAGGCCGCCCTTGCGCCGCAGGGTGCCGAAGCGTTCGCGCCGACCGGTGAGCAGCTTGTGGACGTAGGCCTGATGCCCCACGTCCCAGACGATCTTGTCGCGGGGAGATTCGTAGACACGATGCAGCGCGACGCTCAATTCGACCACGCCCAGACTGGCGCCGAGGTGCCCTCCGGTGTGGCTGACGGTCGAAACGATCTCCTCGCGCAACTCGTCGCAGACCTGCAACAACTCCGCAGGATCGAGTTGATTCAGGTCTTCGGGACCTCGAAGCTGCGGCAGGATCGGCTTCATGCTCCTTCTCCCCTCCGGCAATCGCATCCCGGGATTCCCATCCAGTCTAGATCGTCCCGCAGGCCAAGGCAAAAAGAAAGCCCCAGACGAGCCCCGCGACGACATGCTTCGGCGTGTGCGCGACGATGTCGAGATACCCGGCGACACGGCGGCGCCACGGTCCCGCCTCCGGCGACAACAGGACCAGATCGTGCACGATCCGCCGCTGTGCCTGCGCCGCCGACCGGACGCGCATGGCGTCGAACACCGTGATCACGGCGAACACCAGCGCCGTCCCGGCCTCCACCGACTTCCACCCGGTCCTCACCACGCAGAGCGCCACCAGGCTTCCGCCCACCGTCGCGTGCAGGCTGGGCAGCCCGGCGCTCTGTCCCAGGGCGACCGTCCGCAGGGCAGCTATCAGGGCAACCGCACCTACGGCGACAAGCCGCAGGGCGACCGTCCTTCCGGCGACCGTCCGCAGGGCGGTTATCAGGGCAAACGCACCTATGGCGATAAACCACAGGGCGGTTATCAGAAACGTTCATACGGTGATAAGCCCCAAGGCAAACGCACCTATGGCGATAAACC
>CAZJMO010000039.1:0-14614 GCA_964547085.1 uncultured Fibrobacteraceae bacterium
GGGTTTCGTCGGCGAGGTGCCCGATGTCGCAGCCGCCGCACTCGGCGGGGTGCGGGCACCGAGCCTCGCGCCGGCCGGGGCCGGGCTCGCGGATCTCCAGCAGCTCGGCTTCCTGGTAACCTTTCCGACTCCGGGCGAGGCGCACGCGGACGCGGTCACCGGGGGCGGTCATCGGCACGAAAATGGCTCGGCCCTCGTCACGGCCCAGGCCGCGACCGCCGGTGACGAGCTTCTCAATGGTGATCTCGCGGATTTTTTCGTTGTTGGTACTCATGCCGCAACCTTAGCATCGGACTCGCGTCCAGGCCAGCGATACCGGCACATTGACCCCGCCGGACCCGGAGGAAACCATAGTGCTGCGCCATCCGATCCCTGTCGTTCTGGTTTTGACCGGCTTGCTGGTCGGCGCCGGCTGTGCGCACAAACGCGTGCTGGCACCCCCCGAGACCGCAGTCGTGCCGGTTCGCGAGGTGCGCAAGACACCGCCGGCGCCGCCGCCGCGCACCTCCGGCGAGGCGGTCCAGGTCGGTATCCGCGCGGCCACGGTCGCCCACGAGCAACTGGGACGACCGTATCGTTGGGGCGGCGAGGATCCCGGCCGGGGTTTCGATTGCAGCGGTCTGGTGCAGTGGAGCTTCGGCTGCGTGGGTGTCGATCTGCCGCGCGTGGTGCGCGACCAGAAGAACGCCGGCCGGAGCATCACCGGCGACCAGCTGCGTCCGGGCGACCTTCTCTTCTTCGCGGTGCAGGGCGACCGCGTGTCCCATGTCGGCATCTACCTCGGCGGCAGCCGGTTCGTGCACGCGCCGCGGTCGGGCGAGGCCGTGCGCGAGGATTCGCTGGACGATCCGTGGTGGCGGCAGCGATGGTCGGACTCGCGACGGGTGGTCGGCGGCTAGTCCCGCTTCCCTCACCTGCTCCGGTGCATTACCATATCCTCTTCGGCGCGACCGCCTGCCTATTCCGCGAACGAGGTGACGGTGAAGTTCAATCCCGCCAGCCTGTTACTCTGCCTGATGCTGTCGGCGACCGTGCTGTCGGCCGACGCTCGGGCCGTTGCCGCACCGGACACGGTCCGGACGTTCTGGGGGCCGTTTCCCGCGCCGACCGATTCCAACACCGCGCGGCCCGAGACTCCGCCGGCACCGCTGTGGCAGACCGCACTGCTGGCGCCGTATCGCCTCGTCGGCGTCCCCGTGACTCTCATCGACAAGGGCGCCAAGGCGGGACTCCTGACGCTGGACCGGCTCGGCGCCTTCGAAGTCACCGAGGCCGTCGTTCGCGGGGTGCCGGATCCGCTGGGGAATTTCTGGCTGCCGGACGCGGGGTTCGGCGATTCACGGGGGCTCCAGGTGGGCGTGGTCGGGCAGCGTCCGGACTTCCCGTTTCGCGGCATGCGGACCAAGTGGCGCGTGGAGACCTCCACCAAACACGCCACGCTCTGGACCGCGGGCGCGCTGTTGCCGCTGGGGCCGGGCAGCTGGTTCGACGTGGGCGGCGGCTCGCAGATCGTCGCGGAGGACCCTTTCTACGGCATCGGCGTCGGCACGCGCGAACGTGACCGGTCGGTGTTCCAGCGCAAGACGGACTGGGCGGGCGTGAGCTGGCGTCGGGATCTCGCGCGCGGGCCGGAGCTGCTGCTGCTCGGCCACTACTCGGCGGCCAGTTCCGAGGATAGCGATTACGAGGCCGGGCGGGCGCTCGACCGCGTGCACGCGGGCGACATCCCCTTCGGCTACGGCTGGACGAGCGCGGGATTCACCGGCGGCGCGCAGCTGGGATTCGACACCACCGACCAGAGCGGTCGACCGGCCGGCGGCACGCGAATGCTGCTGTTCGGGCAGCTGTTCTCGCCCACCGACGATTCCGATGCGGAGTTCTGGACCCAGGGTTGCAGCGCCGAGGCGTTCCTGGGGCTGGGCCGTCCGCAGCGGACGCTGGCGGTCAAGGCGTGGTACGTGCGCCAGATCCCGTGGGGCGACGACCCCGTCCCGGTGACGCGCCTGCTGCGGAACCGGGCGCCGTACCAGCTCCGCGGCTACAGTTCCAGCCGGTTCCGCGCCACCGGCATGACCGGCGTGAGCGCGGAATACCGGTGGCCGGCGTGGATCTACAACCATCCGGGCGGCGCGGGCGTCGACGCGTACCTGTTCGCGGACGCGGGCCAGCCGTTCGACGACACCGGCGAGATCGCGCTGCGGCGGCTGGTCTTCGGCGGCGGCGGCGGCCTGCGCCTGATCGGTCGGGACGCGGATTTCTCGTTGCGCCTGGAGCTGGGCGTCGGGCGCGAGGGCGTCCAGGTCCGGCTGACGGCGAGCCAGCTCTTCCAGTTCATCAAGGCGGGATTCTATGAAGGCAGCGAGCCCATTCCGGTCCTGCGCTGAGCGGTCGGCGGCGCGGCTGCTGGCCGCAGCGCTGCTGCTGACGGCCGCCACGGCGGTCGCCGGCCGGTTGCCGCTGTCCGGCGCGCCGGTGGTCTGGTACGCCGACGACGCCAGGCCCATCCCGAAGCCCGCGACCTACGAGCCGCATCCCATGATCGCGGAGGTCGACGCCTCGGTGTCGCAGCCGGTGGCGCGCGGGCTGGACCCGACGCGCTGGCTGCGGGCGGGTGGCGGGCCGGCGGTCGACGTCAACGCCCTGGACGAGGTTCCCAACTCGACGTGGTTCACCAACCGCATGGGGATTCGCCGGTTGATGGAGGCGGAGCTGGCGACCGGGCCGGGAGCGGCCGGGCCCGACACGACCGCGCCGTGGGTCATCATCGGCGCCAAGTCCGCGGGCGTCACCATGGGCTTCCGGATCCGCGACGCCCGCGGCGACGTCTGGCTCCTCAAGTTCGATCCGCCGGACCATCCCGGCCAGTCGATCCGAGCCGGAGTGGTCAGCAACCTGATCCTGCACGCCTGCGGCTACAACGTACCGCGGGACCGGGTCGTGGTCTTCGACCGCGACCAATTCGACGTCGGCGAGGCCGCGAGCCTGCGCGGCGTCCGCCGCGCGGGCGGCGACATCCGTATGACGGCGGCCAACCTGGACTCGGTGCTGCAGGCCACGCGGTCGGTCTTCGGAGGCCGCTACCACGCCCTGGCCAGCAAGTACCTGGACGGCGCGCCGGTGGGCCCGATCCGCGCGCACGGACGGCGCCCCGACGATCGCAACGACACCGTCGCGCACCAGCGGTGTCGTCCCTGGCGCGGCCTGCGCGTGATCGCCGCCTGGATCAACCACTACGACACCAAGGACGAGAACAGCCTCGACATGTATCTGGGCGACGACGGCGCGGGCCATGTCGTGCACTACCTGATCGACTTCGCCAGCACGCTCGGCGCGAGCGGCGCCGAGATGTTCCCCAAGTTCGGTTACGAGCACGGCGTCGACGTGCAGCACACGCTGCGCCGCATCGCCTCGCTGGGACTCAGCCACGACGACTGGCAGGAAATCGCCTGGCCCACGCACCTCGACGAGGTCGGCTATTTCTCCGCCGAGCGCTTTGATCCGGAGGCCTGGCGGCCGATCTCGCCCCACGCCGGCTTCGCCAACCTGGACGACCGCGACGGCTACTGGGCCGCCAAGATCGTTTCCGGCTTCACCGACGGCGATCTGCGAGTGCTCGTGCAGCAGGGACGTTACCAGGATCCGCGGGCGGTGGACTGGCTGGTGGAGCACCTGGGCCGCCGTCGCGACATCATCGCGCGCACCTGGTTCGACCGGGTCGCGCCCCTCGATTTCTTCGTGTGCGAGGACGGCCGGCTGGTCGGTCACGATCTGGGCGTCGAACGGAGCATCTATCCCGCAGCGACGTCGCGGTACCGGAGCCGGCATCGCGTGGTGTGCGCCGACCGGACCAGCCGCGCCGCATGGTCCGCGTGGATCGAACGTCCGGAGCTCCGGCTGGACCTGGATGCGCCGACCTTTACAGGAGCCATTTTTATCTGTTTATTGATTTCTTATTTATCATAAATTTAGAATTAAGACTTTGGTTTGTTGCGTCGCAACGTGCTCGAGCGCTTCCTTTCCCTCTTCGCCGAAGTCCACGCCGGTGAGGGCCGCTCGACCGTGCTGCTGACCCTGTCGGTCTTCCTTCTTCTGACGGCGTACTACATCATCAAGCCCGTGCGCGAGGCGCTGATCCTGGCCGGCGGCGGCGCCGAGATCAAGAGCTACGCCTCGGCGGGTCAGGCGGCGCTCATGCTGGTCACGGTGCCGGCGTACGCGCTGCTGGCGGGCCGATTGCCGCGACGCGGCCTGCTGTCGGTGGTGACGGTGTTCTTCACCGCCTGCCTCGTGGTCTTCTATCTGCTGGCGCAGGCGCGCGTGCCTCTGGGCGTGCCGTTCTACCTGTGGGTGGGCGTCTTCAACTACACGATCATCGCGCAGTTCTGGTCGCTGGCCAACGACCTCCACACGCCCGAGGCCGGCACGCGTCTCTTCGCGATCCTGGGTTTCGGCGCGTCGGCCGGCGCGGTGTTCGGGTCCTGGGTGACCGAGCTCCTGATCGAACCGGTCGGCATCTACCAGCTGTTGCTGCTGTCGGCCGGGTTGCTGGTGGCCAGCTTGATGCTGTCGCTGGCGGCCGAACGGCGCCGCGGACAGGCGAACGCGGCGACTCCCGCGGCGGCCGCGCCGACCACCGAGCCCATGGGCGAGACCGGTGTGCTCGACCTCATGCGCGCGAGTCGTTATCTGCAGCTGCTGGCCTGGCTGACGCTGCTGACCAACCTGGTCAACACCACCGGCGAGTACATGCTCGGCGAGATGATCACGCGCTGGGCCCGCGAGGCGGCGCTGGCCGCGGGCGCGGTCGGCGACGAGGCCGTTTCGGCGGCCATGGGCCCGTTCATCGGCAACTTCTACGCGGGCTTCTTCAAGATCGTGAACATCGTCGGTCTGGTGACGCAGCTGCTGCTGGTCTCCCGACTGGTCAAGTATCTGGGCGTGCGGATCTGCCTGCTGATCCTGCCCTTGATCGCGCTGGGCGGTTACGGCCTGCTCCTGCTGTATCCCGTGCTGGGCATCGTGCGCTGGGCCAAGACCGCCGAGAACGCCACCGACTACTCGCTGCAGAACACCGTCCGCAACATGCTCTGGCTGCCCACCTCCCGCGAGGAGAAGTACAAGGCCAAGCAGTTCGTCGACACCTTCTGCGTGCGCCTCGGCGACATGCTGTCGGCCGCGGTCGTCTTCGTGGGCAACCACTGGCTGGCCGCATCGATCGGCCACTTCGCCGGTTTCAACCTGGTGCTGGTGGCCCTGTGGCTGGTCTGCGCCGTGGTGCTCGGCCGCGCGTTTCGGCGTCTGACCGCTGTTGCCGCCGCATGACGACGGCGGCAAATTCTTCTCCATCGCGAGCGACCGTCGCTCCCCTGCCGATCTTCCGCTTCTTGTTCTAAACCATTGCTAAAATGCGCGGTATGCATGCTGAGCCGCGTTGCGGGTTTTCCCTAAATGCTGGCATGTCGTTTGCGACTCCTGATCGATCACCTTTGGCGTTGTCCGACCCGGCTTTGCGAAATATCCGCCGGGATCGGGGCCGGGTGACTGATTGCACGAATCAGAGGTAACGCATGACGACCACGGACGTGCAGACCCAGGTGGAAGAAATTGCCCGCATTCTGGTCATGCTGGACGCTGACAACGTGTCCGGGTTGATCGATGTCGGGAGTCGCCTCCAGGGGCTGGCACAGGATTTCCGGGATGATGGATGCGACGTCGCTGCGAAGGCGGCGACCAGTGCGGCGGAGATCGCCGGCAGCTGCAACGACAAGCTGACGATTTCGGCCGGTGTGCTCGAATCGTTGAGTGTGGCCGTCAAGGCGCTCCAGGATATCGCGAACGATCCGCCCGGCGACGAAGCACCCGCGGTCGAGGCGAAGCCCCGCATCGAATTCTCGCTCTCGCCGCTGGTCGATGAAGACATCGTGTCGGAGTTCCTGGGGCGCCAGACCGATGCTCTCGGCGATGTCGAGAAGCTTGTCCTCGGGTTCGAAGAAGGCGCCGGCGAAGAGGAGATGGAGGAGCTCAAGCGCTGGTTTCACACGCTCAAGGGTGAAGCCGGACTGCTGGGATTGGCCGAGCTCGCCGACCTTTGCCACGTGACCGAGGACATGATCCAGGCCGAACCGCCGAAGATGTGCGTCGATCGACTGCTCGCGGTTCTGGACTGGATCCAGACAGCATTCGATTTCCTGGCCGAGCGCGGTCCCGCGCCCGTCGTCCTGGATGATTTGAACGCCCAGTTGAAGAATCCTGTCTCGGTGACCGAAGAAGTCGAGGGCCTGGACGAACCGGACGACGAACCCACTGAGGAGGCGGACGCCTTGGAGGAGACGAGGAACGAAGTCGAAACGGTCGATGTGGTTCCGGAGGTCGTGGCCGAATCCGCGGCGGAGCCGGAGCCGACGCCGTCCATCGTCCTGCCCACGGTGGAGTTGCCGGATTACACGAGCATGAACGTGCTCGAGGGTGATGTCGGGCTGCTTCAGGATTTCATCGCGGAATCGAACGAGCATCTGGATGCGGCGGAAGCGCATTTGCTGACCATCGAAGTGGATCCGAAGGCGACCGAGGCGCTCAACGCCGTATTCCGGGGATTCCACACGATCAAGGGTCTGGCCGGTTTCGCCGAGCTGGATCATATCCAGTTGCTGGCGCATAAGGCCGAGAACCTGCTCGACATGGGCCGCAAGGGCGAGCTGGAGCTCCGCGGCACGGCCATGGATCTGGTCTTCGAGTCGGTCGATATGATGAAACGGCTCGTCGCGGGAGTGGTTCAGGCACTGGCCACCACCGGGCATCCGGCCGAGGTTGCCGATCTCGCGGACCTGGTCGCCCGGCTGATCGTGGTGACCAGTAGTGAGTCGTTCGCGGCGCCGGTTGCCGAGGCGTCCGCGCCCGAACCCGAACCGGCGCCCGAGCCCGAAAACGTCGCACCGGCGGGCAAGTCGGGTTTCGTGCCGCTGGCCAACATGAAGAAGAAGATTCCGGCTCCGGCCGCGAAGGCGCCTGCCGGCAAGAGTGGATTCGTGCCGCTGGCCAACATGAAGAAGGCGCTGAAGCCGGCGCCGTCGACCTCGCCCGAGTTGGTGGTCAAGCCTGCGCCCAAAACGGAAGCCAAGCAGCCGACCCGCAACGCGGTCGGTGCGGTGAAGGTCAAGGAGGCCGTACGCGTCGACGCGGAACGGCTCGACCGCCTGATCGAGACGATCGGCGAGATGGTGATCGCCGAGTCGATGGTCAGTCAGAGCGACGAGCTTCGCAAGAAAATGTCGGTGAAGCTCGGCAAGGATCTCGACCATCTCGACAAGATCTCGCGCGAGCTGCAGGAGATCGGTATGTCGCTGCGCATGGTGCCGGTACGTCCGGTCTTCCAGAAGATGGCGCGACTGGTCCGCGACCTGGCCAAGAAGACCGGTCGCCACGTCGAATTCGCCATGAGCGGCGAGGACACCGAACTGGACAAGAACGTGGTCGACAAGATCGGCGACCCGCTGGTGCATATGGTGCGCAACGCGGTCGATCACGGTCTCGAGCCGTCGGACGAGGCTCGCGAGGCGGCCGGCAAGCCCGCGATCGGCCGGGTCGAGCTGCGCGCGTTCCACAAGGGCGGCAACATCTGCATCGAGATCGAGGACGACGGCCGCGGCCTGCCCCGCGAGGCGATCCTGCAGAAGGCCATCGAGCGCGGTCTCGTCCGCGAGGGCGATATCCTCAGCGAACGCGAGATCAACAACCTGATCTTCGAGCCCGGCTTCTCGACCGCGAAACAGGTCACCGACATCTCCGGCCGCGGCGTCGGGATGGACGTGGTGCGGCGGAACATCGAGGAACTGCGCGGGACATGCGACATCTCGTCCACGCCCGGCGAGGGGTCGACCTTCAGCATCAAGCTGCCGCTGACCCTCGCGATCATCGAGGGCATGGTCATCAGCTGCGGCAGCGAGAATTACATCGTGCCCACGCTGTCGGTGGTGCGGCTGGTCCGTCCCCGTCCCGGCGACATCTCCATGGTCTTCGACCGCGGCGAGATGATGGTCTTCGAGGACGAGCATCTGCCGTTGTTCCGCCTGGGAAACCTCTTCGACGTCGAGGCCGGCAAGACCGACCCGGAGGACGCCGTGGTCGTGGTCGTCGAGGAGGACGGCCGCAAGATCGGTCTGCTGGCGGACGACCTTCTGGGACAGCAATCCATCGTCATCAAGAGTCTCGGAGAATCCATGCAGAACGCCGACGGTATCGCCGGCGGCGCCATCATGTCCAACGGCAACGTCGCCCTGATCCTGGACGTGGCCGGCCTGATCCGGGTCGCCCACGAAATCAACGCGGCCCTCCCCGTCGAGGTGGAGGGGTTACCCGAGCCGGAGCCTGTGCGCTAGGTCCGGTGATTCCGGGGCCCCGCCGCGGCGGTCCGTCCCGCAACTACGGAGGTTGACTCGATGTCCACCGATACCATGGCCGCCACACTGGCCAATCCAGGCAAGTACCTCTCCTTCGTTCTCGGCCGGGAGGAATACGGCCTGGAGATCCTGAAGGTCCAGGAGATCATCGGCATCATGGACGTGACGCGTGTGCCTCGCACGCCGCCCTACGTGCGCGGCGTGATCAACCTGCGCGGCCGGGTCATCCCGGTGGTCGATCTGCGGGGCAAGTTCCTTATGGCTGGCACCGACGCCACCGAGAAGACGTGTGTCATCGTGGTCCAGATCTCGCAGGGCGACCTGACGGTGACCATGGGCGTGATCGTCGACGAGGTCTCCGAGGTGCTCAGCTTCACGCAGGAACAGATCGAACCGGCACCGAGCTTCGGCGGCGGTATGGACGAGATGGAGTTCATCACGGGGATGGGCAAGCTCGGCAAGAAGGTCGTCATCCTGCTGGACGTCGACCGTGTGCTCAAGGGTGAGGAACTCGAAGCCGTGGTCCTGGCCGCCAAGTAAGATCCCACGCCGCGGCGCCGCTGCGGCTTCTCGAACGGAGAGCAGAGTGGCGAACTTGCTGCTTCAGAGACGACAGGCCACACCAGGGATCC
Organism: uncultured Fibrobacteraceae bacterium; assembly: GCA_964547085.1. Taxonomy (GTDB): domain Bacteria; phylum Krumholzibacteriota; class Krumholzibacteriia; order LZORAL124-64-63; family LZORAL124-64-63; genus Glo-17. The sequence continues at coordinate 9,029 of CAZJMO010000039.1, forward strand.
AGACCGCGACCGTGGATATCTCGGACATGAAGGTGTCCGAGGACTCGAACCAGGTTCTGGTGACCTACTCGCTTGGTTCCTGCGTCGGTCTGGCTCTCTTCGATCCGGTCGCCCGGATCGGGGGGATGATCCACTGTATGCTGCCGCTGTCGAAGATCGACAGGCAAAAGGCGGAGATCAAACCGTTCATGTTCGTCGACACGGGCGTGACGCGGCTGCTGACCGAGATGTTCGAGCGGGGCGCCCAGCGACAGAACCTCGTGGCCAAAGTGGCCGGCGCGGGTTCGCCCCTGGGCAAGGAAGAGACGTTCCGAATCGGCCAGCGCAACTACACGATTCTGCGCAAGCTGCTGTGGAAGAACAACATCCTCATCGACTCCGAGGACATCAGCGGTTCCAAGGCCCGAACGATGTACCTGTACATGGCCGACGGCCTGGTGACCGTCAAGAGTCAGGGAAAAGAGGTGCCGCTATGAGCCGACGCGACGAGATCCTTTCTCAGGTGACCTCCGTGCCTTCGCTCCCGGCGGTGGTTTGTCAATTGCAGGAGTTCCTCGACGATCCCGAGGTGAACTTCAGTCAACTCTCGCGGGTCATCGAATGCGATCCCGGCCTGACGGCCAATGTCCTGCAGCTGGCCAACTCGGCCTACTTCGGCTGGCAGGGAAGCATCGGTTCGGTGCGCGACGCCATCAGCCGGCTGGGGACCAAACGCATCTTCCAGATGGTGCTGTGCATGTCGGTGGCGCCGATGGTGCGCAAGCCGATCCGGGGCTACGACCTCGGCGCCGGCCAGCTCTGGGAACACAGCGTGGCGGTCGCCATCTGCACCGAGAAGCTGGCTGCCAAGCGCCGCCCCAAGTGCCAGGCGCACGCCTTCACCGCGGGCCTGCTGCATGACGTGGGCAAGGTGTTGCTGGGCACGTTCGTCGATGTGGACGACGAGCCCATCAAGGAACTGGTGGAACTGGACAACCTCACCTTCAACGAGGCCGAGCGCATGGTCCTGGGCGTGGATCACGCCGAGGTCGGGGCGCATCTGCTGGAGAAGTGGAGCTTGCCCGGCGACGTGGCCGCGGTTACCCGCTGGCACCATCTGCCTTCGCAGGTGGACGGCGAGTTGCGCGACCTCGTCGATCTGGTCCATGTCTCCGACGTGATCTGTCTGGATTGCGGCTGGGGCATGGGCACCGACGGTCTGCAGTATCGTCTGGACGAGGACGCGGCCGCCAGGCTGAGCCTCAAGTCGGGTGATGCGGACGAAGCCGCTGCACAGGTCATGATCGGCCTGGAGGAACTGCTCCAGGTCTTTTCTCCGGATAAAAAAGGAGCGCACGATGGCGTTCAACATTCTAATCGTTGACGACTCGCTGACCGTTCGCGCAGTGATCGCCAAGGCCCTGAAACTGGCCGGTGTGGACGTCGGTCAGATCTACGAGGCAGGCAACGGCGCCCAGGCGCTCGAGGTCCTGGACCGGGAATGGATCGACCTGGTCTTCGCCGACATCAGCATGCCGGTGATGGACGGCGAGGAACTCGTCGATCGGTTGGTCGAGAGCGGCGCGATCGCGACCCTGCCGGTGGTGATCGTGTCCTCGGCCGGCAGCGAACCGCGGGTCAATCGACTGCGCAAAAAGGGCGTTCGCGACTATATCCAGAAGCCGTTCACGCCGGAGCAGATCCGCGAGGTCGTGGACAACGTCATGGGAGTGACGCCATGAGTGGAACCAACCAGTCGACGGTCGAATCCACGTTTGTCGAAGTGGTCGAGAAGCTGACGTTCATGTTCGGCGAGCAGGTCGACGTCGCCGATGTCGTCACGGACGCGGAGCCGTGGGTGGAAGCGCGGATGGGCTTCAGCGGCGACCTCGAGGGAACCCTGGCGGTGGTCGTGCCCGTGTCGCTGCAGACGGAAATCGCGTCGAACATCATGGGCTTGGACGCCGACGCCTCGTACACGCAGGATGTCCTGGACGACGCGCTGCGCGAGCTGATCAACGTGGTCTGCGGTCATGTGATCATGGTCCTGGCCGGTGACGACGCCAACTTCGACCTGCATCCGCCACAGACCGACGTGCTCGACGGTGCGGCGCTCGACGCGCTGTGCGCCGACGCCGGGACCACGGGTTATCTGCTCGACGACGAGCCGGTGTTGCTGCACCTCCACTTGATCCAGGAGTAACCATGATCCGGGTTCTCGTCGTCGATGATTCTCCCGTCGTGCGGGCGCTGTTCCGGGCCGGGCTGACGTCCGACCCCGAAATCGAGGTCGTCGGTGAAGCTCCCGACCCTTACGTGGCGCGGGATCTCATCGTGGAGCTGAAGCCGGACGTCGTGACGCTGGACATCGAGATGCCGCGCATGGACGGACTGACGTTCCTCGGCAAGCTGATGCAGTACTACCCGATCCCGGTGGTGATCTGCTCGTCGCTGACCCGGAACGGAAGCGAGAACGCGCTCGAGGCGCTGGGACTCGGAGCGGTCGAGGTCATGTGCAAGAACCAGGAGGTCGGCAAGGCCATGGTGTCCGAGCTGATCCGGAAGGTGAAAGCGGCCGGCGCGTCGCGCGTTTCGCGGCGATTGCCCGCCGCCCGGCGTCAGGCGCCGCCGGTGACGGCGCGGTTGACGCCGCCGTCGCAGCAGCTGGCGCGGGGCATCATCGCCGTGGGTTCGAGCACGGGCGGGCCGGAGGCGCTGTCGCGATTGCTCGGTCCGCTGCCGGCGCAGATGCCGGGGATCGTGATCGTGCAGCACATGCCGCCGTTGTTCACCGCGTCTTTGGCCGAGCGTCTGGATCGCCAGGGAGCGCTGGAGGTGCGGGAAGCGCGGGACGGCGACCTGGTGCAACGCGGCGTGGCGCTCGTGGCGCCCGGCGACCGACATCTCCTGGTGCGCGGTCGTCTGGGCCGCTACAGGGTCGAATTGCGCGACGGTCCCAAGGTCGGGCTGCACAAGCCGGCCGTGGAGGTGCTCTTCAGTTCCGTGGCGAAGGCGGCCGGGGACGATGCGGTCGGCGTGATTCTCACGGGAATGGGCGCCGACGGTGCGCGCGGGATGCGCGAGATGCACGACGCGGGCGCCTGGAACCTGGCGCAGGACGAGGCCAGTTGCGTGGTCTACGGCATGCCGCGCGAGGCGGTGTTGCACGGCGGTGTGGACGAGGTCGTGGGGCTGGACGGGATGCCGGGGGCCCTGCTGCGGGCGGTGACGCGGCGGCGCAAGGCGGTCGTCTGAACAGCGATCGGTGAAAGAAGCAACGAAGCCGGCGACCCTGATTGTAATTCGGGGTCGCCGGTTTCCGTCGTGCTAGCGGCTGAGCAGTGTGATGGTGGCCGGGCCGAAGGCTGTCGGGCCGCGGAGATCGAGCCGCGACGTCGGGTTCAAGACCCAGTTCTCGTCGCTGTCCGGTGCGGGCGCCGCATACGCCGCCGGATCGGTGGGCGAGACATGGGGATTGCCGTCGATCCGGTTGAGCTGTCCGCGCACGTTGTTGAAGACCTCGCCCAGACCGTCGAGGACAGCGTCGGACGGGGTGCCGCTGGACAGCATTTCGCTCAGCGACGCCTGCGGCATCATGATCAAGCCGCCGCCGATGTAAAGCGAGGCGGCCAGATCCGTGAGGATGGCGCCCTGCACGACGCCGTCGTCACCTTGCAGCCACGACACATAGGTTCCATACGCAGGCAGCTTCAGGTTCGCGCTCTCGCTCGGCGCGAACGGCGGCCGGACTCCGAGGAACATGTCGAGCAGGTCCAGAACGGCCTTGGGGTCTAGAAGCGTCAGGCTCACAGCTTACCTTCTTGCCAGATGAGAATCACGTGAACAGCGATCCCGTCGGGACCGTTGAGACTTTGCGACAGACCTTGCAGGCCGGAGGCGAAGAACTCGATGCAGCCGCGGCCCTCCATGAACAGGGGGAGCCCGATCTGCACGCGTTCGCCGGCTTCGAGGCGGCTGGCCTTGAAGACGCCCGCGGCGACATTGGCGATCTCGCCGATGCCGTCCGCAAGATCCTCCATGGCCGGCGTCTCGTCGGTCTCCGTGGCGAAGAGGATCCGCGCGAGCTTCGCGCAGCTGACCTTGGCGCCCCTGGCGGCCAGGGTCCAGCCGCCGCCGTGTTCGGTGGTCAGGGCGATGCTGCTCCCGAAATCGACGGCGGCCTCGCGCGGATCGCCCGGATTGTCGTCGACGGTCAAGGGCAGTCCCATCTGCACTTCGCATGTGTTCACCACGGCCGTCGTGGCCTCCTGGAGCACGTTGACCGGCAGGTTCACGGCCGCGTCGGCAGGATTGGTGGTCTGGGTCGTCATGGAAGTAACCCCTCCTTGTTTGGCTCCGCTTTGCCAGACGAGGACGACCTGGAGGTTGGTTCCCTCCGGGCCGTGCAGGCGCTGGCTGATGGCGTTGACACCCTTGGAAAAGAAACGCAGCCAGCTGTTGCCGCGCATGAAGAGTGGCAAGCCCAGCTGGTAGTGTTCGTCCCGATGTTCGCGTTTGGCCTTCCAGAGACCGGCCGCGACATTCGGTATCTCGTTCAGCGCGTCCGCCACATCGGTGAGTACGGGCGTTTCGCCGCCCTCGAGGTCGAAGAAGCTGCGCGTCAGAAAATCAGCGGTATGGTTGTCGCATACGACCGCATACGTGAAATTGGCATGGCTGCCGTTCAGCGCTATTGTGCTGCCGTAGCAGACCTCATCACACTCGGGCGCCGTGGCCGTTCCCACCAGTTCGAATTCGAACCCGAGCTGGCGTTTGAACGTGATTTGGGCGGCTTCGACGGCGTCACCGAGCGCCTCCAACTTGACCATGAGGTCCTGTTGCTGGCCGGGAGTGATGGTCGCGGCACAAACGCTCACGAAACGAACGCTCCCAGAACCTGGCCCATGTCGTCGGCCGTGAACGGTTTGGCGAGCAGGAACATCGCGCCGGCCTCGGTGGCCGCGTCGACCATCTCCGCCGTGCTTTCGGAGGTCACGAACCCGAACGGGATCTCGATGCTCTCGGCGTTGAGCGCCCGGAGGAACTCGATCCCCGTCATCTCCGGCATGTGCCAGTCCGACAGGATGAGGTCCGGCTGTTCGGCCTTGGCCACGGCGAGGGCTTCCCGGCCGTTCTCGGCCTCGACGATCTCGTGCCCCTCGTAACCTGCCTGGCGGATCGTGCGGGAGACGATGCGGCGCATCGCTCGGCTATCGTCCACGACCAGGATCTTCATATCCCTGTCCTCCGTATCCGAATCGGTAGTCCCGGGCCGTTTCGTCACCACTGCGGTGACGCGGCTTGCGCGTTTTCCCTAACTTCGACGCGATGCGCTGGGATTTAAGCAAATTTCAGACCTCCACTGATAAGGAGGTCCGGATCGGGCAGGAGCGTGCGTCCAGGCGCGTTCAGGTGCCGGGCGGCGGTGCGCGCGGTCAGTCGTCCCCGTTGCCGGAGCGGGTGAAGTCCTTGATCCGCTGCACGCCTTCTGGGCTGACCACCAGCTTGGCGCAGGTGTTCAGTGCTTCGTGCACGGCCCCGGTCAGGTCCATCGTTTCCGACAGTTCCAGGAGGTCGTCCGCGCGGGCCGACAGCGTCGGGTGCGGC
>CAZJMO010000040.1:0-4766 GCA_964547085.1 uncultured Fibrobacteraceae bacterium
CGGGACGGCGGGCGCCGGCGATCACCGACACCTGCTGCCCGACCGTGGACGAACCGTCGATCGTCGATTGGATCTTCGCGCCGGGATCGGCCACGGCTTTCGCCGCCTCGCCCGCGTGTTCCGCCTCGGTCGTCCCGGTCGCCACGACCTCCGTCGCGTTCGATCCGAACAGCCCGGGTTTGACGGCCGCCGTTGCCGGGAAGCCCGTGTGCCGCGCCGTGTAGAGCGGCAGTCCCGTCGGATCGCGTTCGACGACGACTGGAGCCGCCGGCGTTGCCGCGGCGCCGATCGTCTCCGGTCGCTCGAACCCCGTGAATTCCTGCCCGACCAGGATCGCCGGCGCGTCGGCGGTCGCGTCCGCCTGTCCGTTGCCGCCGTCGACCGCCGCGTTCGTTCCGGCGACCGGCGCGAGCGCCACGCACGTCGCGGTCGACTCGATCGCCACGCACATCGCCGTCGGCGCGGCATCGGCCGTCGTCACGGTCGGCGCGGCATCGGCCGTCGTCACGGTCGGCGCGGCATCGGCCGTCTTCACTGTCGGCGCGGCGTCGGCCGTCTTCGCGGTCGTTCCCGCGGCGTCTCCGCCCCCGGCGTCTCCATCCGCAGCGGCCGCGCCGTTTTCACCGATCGCCGGAGCCGGCGTCGCCAGACTCGCCAGCAGCGCGGCGAAGATGCCGCTGCCGGCCGCTTCGGCGTCCGTGTTCTTCTCAACCTTCGCGCCGGCCACCGTGGTCGCCGTCTGGGATGCTCCGAGGCACGCCATCAGATCGAACTGCATCTACGCGCCTCCCTGCAGGCTGAGCCGCGTGCTGATCCGGGCGGCGAGACCCGCGTCCATGTAGGACAGGACCCGCGCCGCCTGGCGTTCCTTCATCCTCCGCAGGACCGCCAGGCTGACGTCCAGGTCGAGCGAAGACAGGATCCGCGCCGCGCTCTGAGGCTTCATCGCGTCGTACATCTTGGCCAGACGCGAGGCGGCCTCTTCCTGCTCGTCGACGAAGACCTGCTGCTGGTCCTCGATCTCGCCGACGATTGTCACGAGCTGCGCGTGGACCTTCCCCATCATGACCTCGCGCACCGCGAGCGTCTGGTTCATGCCCGCCAAGGCCTCGCGCTCGCGCTGCAGGCGATCGCGCTCGACCGCGACATCCTTCAGCAGCCGCGCACTGGCCGGCGCGTCGGCAGCCTGCACCACCACTTCGGTCCCGGTCGTGTCGCCGAGCTGGACGGTCACCACGGCGATCCCGCCGAAAATGAGCAGGAACGTCACGGTCGAGATGATCAGGATGCTCTTCATGCCAGCCTCTTTCCGTGGGCGGCGCCGAACCGTTCAGCGTCGCAACCCGCGTCGTGTCCCCGCAATGCCAGGGCGGATCGGATGGCGCCGATCTCGTCCAGCGCGCGCCGTTCTTGCCGTGCTTCCTCGGCGATCCATTCCTGCTTCTGACGCTCACGCAGCCGCTCCAGGATTTCGCGGTCGCGCCACGCCTGCTGGAGGTTTTGCTGCGCGTCGTCCACCAGTTGCCGGTCGCGGTCGACCTCGGCTTCCAGCGCGACGCGCTGGGCCGTCAATTCCTCGTGCCATGCGGCGAGACGCCCGAGCTGTCCCGCGTCGATCCTTCCGCCGCGCATCGACGCCGCCTCCGCCTGGCTCCGCCGCAGCATCGCCTCGGCCTCGCCCACCGCCTTCTCGGACGCCTGCAGCGCGGCCTGCGCCTCGGCGACCTCGCGCGAGCGGGCGTCGACCTGCCGCTGGCGATGACGCAGAACGCGTTCGAGCCGGAAACGGAACATCAGGCGACCTCCCCGGCGACCAGTTGCTGCAGCGCCGCCAGGCTCGCGACCGCTTCGGCGCGCTCATCCAGCCCCTGGGTCAGGAAATTCCGGATGTCCTGCTTGTGCGCCAGCGCCGCATCCAGAAGCGGATCGCTGCCCGGCGCGTAGGCGCCGATGCTGACCAGGTCACTGCTGTCCTCGAGCGCCTTCAGCCAGCGCAGCATCTGGTCGCCGGAGGCGCGGTCGCCCGCTTCCATGACCTCGTTGCGCAGACGGCTGACCGAGCCCAGGACGTCGATCGCCGGATAGTGCCCCTCGCGCGCCAGGTCGCGGCTGAGCAGGATGTGGCCGTCGAGGATCGAGCGCATGGCGTCACCGATCGGGGCCTTGATTTCGGCGCCCTCGATCAACACGGTGAAGAACGCCGTCATGGCGTTGACCGCCGAACAACCCGCGCGCTCGCAGAGACGCGGCAACGCGGAGAACACGGACGGCGGATAACCCTTGGTCGTCGGCGGCTCGCCCGCCGCCAGGCCGATCTCGCGCAGCGCCATCGCGTAGCGCGTCGCCGAATCCATCATCAGCAGGGTCTCGTGGTTCGAGTCGCGGAAACTCTCGGCGATCGCCATGGCGGTCTCGGCGCCCTTGGCGCGCATGACCGCGCTCTCGTTGCTGGTCACGACCACGACCACGCAGCGCGCCAGCCCGTCGGGCCCGAGGTCGCGCTCCAGGAATTCCCGGACCTCGCGGCCGCGTTCGCCGATGAGCGCGAGCACCGTCACGTCCACGTCCGAACCGCGCGCCAGCATGCCCATCAAGACCGACTTGCCGACACCGCTGCCGGCGAAGATGCCCATGCGCTGCCCGCGGGCAACGGTGACGAGCGAGTCGATCGCGCGGACTCCGGTTTCCAGCGGCGCGGTGATGCGCTGCCGGTTCATCGCGTTGGGCCCGGGCTCTCCGAGCCGCCGCCGCGGCAGGTTCTGCAGCGCCGGTCCGCCGTCGATGGGCTCGCCAAGACCGTTCAGAACGCGGCCCAGAAGACGGTCGCCCACCGGCACGGTCAGCTGGTTCGCCAGCGGCACCACGACGTGCCCCGGCGCGATACCCTGCATGCTTCCGTACGGCATCAGCAGGAGACGGCCGGACTGGAAGCCGACGGCCTCGCAGAATACCGGCGCCCGATGTCGTCCGCCCTCGACACGGCACAGCGAACCGATCGGCGCGGACAGGCCGCGCACCTCGATGGTCATCCCCACCAGACCGGTCACGCGCCCCACCTGTCGGACGGGATCGCAGTTTCGCAGTTTCCGGCAGCAGTCGCCCCACGCGAGGTCAAGCATCGTCGACCTCCGGCTGCGCGGTGTCGCCGGCCGGCACGGCCAGCGCTTCTTCGAGGGTCTCGCCCAGGACCGCCAGCTGGCGTTTCACCGTGGCGTCCCACTCGACATCGTTCGCCTTGACCAGGCAGCCTCCGCGGTCGAGCCGGCGATCCTCCTTGACCTCGGTGATCCGCAGGCGTTCCCGGATGTCGGTCGACGCGGCCAGCCAGGCCGCATCGTCCGGATGCACGGTGATCGACAGATCGGCGCCGGCGTCCGCCTTGTAGAGCACGGTTTCGAGCGCGCGGACGAGCACCTCGGGATCGGCCTCGACCTCGCGACGCACCAGTTTCTCCGCCAGGATGACGGCGACTTCCGCGGTCCGGCCGGCAAGGTCCGCGAGCGCGGCCGAGTATTCCCGTTCCAGCTGCGCGGCGACGTTCGATTGCCACACCTGCAGCGCCGCCGCTTCGGTCTCGCGACGCTCGGTTTCGCGCGCCTTGCGTTCGGCTTCCTCGCGTTCGGTCCGCTCCTCGTACTCGCTGCGCAGGTCCAGTTCGAGCAGATCCATGACCTGGATGCGCTCGGTCCGCGAGAGCTGGCGCAGCAGACCCGCGCGGTCGGCGAACCCGGCCTCCGGTCGGAAACCGGCCACGATCGGTTCGACGTCTTCGTTCGGCACCGGCGCCATCGACTGGTAGGCGTTGCCGACGGCGCGGTCGGTGACGAAAGGCTCAGGACACCATTTCCGCATCCTTCCCCCCCTTCCCGATCACGATCGTCCCGGCCTCTTCGAGACTGCGCACGACCTCGACGATCCGCTGCTGGGCTTCCTCGACCTCGCTGAGGCGCACCGGCCCCATGAACTCCATGTCTTCCTTGATGCCCAGCGACGCGCGCTTGGACATGTTGCCGAACACCTTCTCCTGGATCTCCCCGGTCGCGCCCTTGAGCGCGAGCGTCAGTTCCTTGCCGTCGACTTCCTTGAGGATCTCCTGGATGTACTTGTCGTTCAGCATGACGATGTCTTCGAAGATGAACATGAGGTTGTTGACGTCGTTGGCGACCTCGTCGTCGATCTCGCGCATCTCGTCCAGGATCTCCTGCCAGGTCTCCTTCCCGGTCTCGTTGAGGACCTCGGCGACCTGCTTGCAACCGCCGAACTTGCCGCGGCTCGCGTTGACCTCGCCCTGCAGCTGGCTGGCGAGCACTTCCTCGACCACCTTGAGCGCCTCGGCGTTCGGCGTGTCCAGGACGGCCATGCGGTACGCGACCTCGCCCTGGAGCTCGGCCGGCAGCAGTTGCAGGATCGGACCGCTGTCGCGCGGATCCATGTGCGCCAGGACCACGGCCACGGTCTGCGCATGCTCGTTCTTGAGGTAGTTGGCGACCGTCAGGGAATCGAGGCTCCGCAGGTGCTCGAAGCTCTTGATCTCGCTGTAGCTGGTGACGCGGCTCAGGAGCGAGCTGGCGCGATGCGTGCCGAATCCCGCCTCGAGGATCTGCTTGGCGGTTTCCTCGCCGCCGAAGGCGATTCCCGCGATCTCGCCGGATAGGTTGACGACCTCTTCCCGGATTGCGATCTTCTGTAATAGACCGCCCTCTCCACTGCCCGCTCTGCGCCGGCGAGGCGCTCCAGTGCCCTACCCTGCTCGAGAACGGCCACGG
>CAZJMO010000040.1:4776-5164 GCA_964547085.1 uncultured Fibrobacteraceae bacterium
CGGATAGGTTGACGAATTGGCCGAGCACCGAGCTGCGCTCGTCGGAGGGGATCTGGCCGGCGTTGGCGATCGCGTGCGTGAGTTGCTCGACCATCGACTCGGGCAGACACGCCATGACCTGGCCGCCGGCCTCGGGGCCGAGCCCCATGATGAAGATCGCCGCCTTGCGCACATTCTTGTTGTCGGGCACGGGCATCACGTTCTCGGCTCCCTCTACCGGCGTCCGCTGCGCTCGGGTTCGTAGATCCAGGACTGGACCACTTCCGCCACGCGTTCGGGGTTCTCTGCTGCGTACTCGCGCACGTCGTCGACCATCTGGTTCGTCAGCTCGGGCAATCCGTCGAAGCGTTCGACCTTCTCGGCGTCACCGCTGTTTCCGGCGTTTGTC
>CAZJMO010000040.1:5174-12534 GCA_964547085.1 uncultured Fibrobacteraceae bacterium
GCAACGTTCCGTCTCCTGCCCGTCCGCCGCTTGTCCCGTGCTCGTCGCGCCGCCGGACGAAGGGCGTCGCGGTGCCGACAGCGTCGACAACTCGCCCAGGGCGCCCGACAGGTTCTTGCGGAAGGTCAGGACGAGGACCACCAGCATGATCACCAGCAGCACGCGTCCGCCGTGCTCGAGGACCAGGTCCAACAGCCCGTCGGGCACGCCGCCGCTCGGCTCGGTATCGGTCGCCGGCGCCGCCTGGAACTGCATGTTGACCACCTCGATGTGGTCGCCGCGTTCGATGTCGATTCCGACCGTGCTCTGGACCATGCGCTGGATGTTGTCGAGTTGCTCCTGCTCCAGAGGCTGGTACACGGGCGCGCCGTCTTCGTCGTTCTCGTAGCGCCCGTCCACCGACACCGCGACCGTCAGCTGCTTGATCCCGCCCGTCTCGCCGACGAGATGCTCGACCGTCTGGTTGATCTCGTAGTTGGTCATGCTCGATTCGGTATTGCCGCCCGACTGGGGATCCGTCGACTCGTTGCGCTCCTCGGAGCGGACGACCTGGTTCTTGGGGTCGAAGATCGTGCGCTCGGACTCGATCTTCTCGAAGTTCAGGGTGGCGTCGACGCGGACGTGCGAGCGGCCCTCGCCGAGCACGCTGCTGAGCATCGTCTGCGCCTTGTCGGACAGGTACTGCTCGACTTCCTTCTTGAGCTCGAGCTGGCGATCGCTCGTGCCGAAGGCGTCGTCGCCGTAGCTCTCGGACAACGCCTGGCCGAACTGGTCGATCACCGTCACGTCGGGCGTCTCCAGGCCCTCGACGCTGCTGGCGACCAGGCTCTGGATGCCCGACACCTGCGCCGAGCTGACGGGCCGTTGCCGGTTCAGCGTGAGCACGATCGACGCCGTCGGGCGGGCGGTCTTGCTGCGGAAGATCGACGACTTGGGCATGACCAGATGGACCCGCGCAGCCTCGACGCCGCGGAGGCTCTCGATCGTCTTGGTCAACTCGCCCTGCAGCGCGCGCTGCTTCTTGACGTCGTAGTCCTGCTCGGTCATGCCGTAGTGGTTCTGGTCGAAGATCTCGAAGCCGACCACGCCGCTGTGGGCGATGCCCTTGGCCGCCAGTTCGACGCGCAGCTCATGGACCTGGGACGCCGGCACCATGATCGTCGTGCCGCCGTTGGTCAGCTCGCTGGCCACGTCGCGCTTGTGCAGTTCCTGGAGCGCGGCGTTGGCGTCCTCGACCGTGAGGTCGGAGAACAGGACCGCCTGCTCCTCGCGACCGAGCCAGAGTCCGAACACGGACGCGGAGATCACGACCGCCGCCGCGACCATCCCCAGCACCATTCGCTGGTTGATGGACATGGCGCCGAAGCGCTCCTTGATGCCCTGCCATGCCTGTCGGAATCCGTCCACGTGAGCTCCGTCCTTCTAGTTTCGTCGCTGGTGTCAGACCTGCATCCCCATGATTTCCCGGTACCCCTCGAGCAGCTTGTTGCGCACTTCGAGCATGAGATCGAAGGCCAGTTGCGCTTCCTCCGCGGCGGTCATGATCTCGTGGACCTCGACCTTTTCGCCGCGCACCATGTCCTGCACCAGCGTGTCCCGCTGGGTCTGCAGATCGTTCACCTGACCGATGGCCGACTGCAGCTGCTCACCGAAGTTGCCCTTGGTCACGGCCTTGGCCTGGCCCGCATAGGCGGTGCGGGGATCGATGGAGCCGAGAGCGCGCATGCTGTTGATCGCCATCGTCTCCTCCTCTAGATCTTCATGGCCTGGGTGAACATGTCCTTGGCCGCCTGCACCGCGCTGATGTTGGCCTCGTACGCGCGGCTGGCGGAGATCATGTCGACCATCTCGGTGATGACATCGACGTTGGGCATCAGCACGTAGCCCTCCTCGTCGGCGTCGGGATGACCGGGGTCGTGCACGACGCGGAAATCAGAAGCGTCCGGCGCCGATTCGACTTCGGTGTTGACGCCCTCGCGGTTGGACATCGAGAACGCCTGCAGGCCCGACAGATGGTTCGGATGCGTCCGGCTGGGACCGACACCTTCGCGACCGCCGGTCGACAGCCGCTCGCGCTGGGCGCTCACGCGCTGCTCGAGGACCTCGCGGAACACCGCGCGCTGGCGCCGGTAGGGCGTACCCTCGGCGGTCCGCGTGGTCTCGGCGTTGGCCAGGTTCTGGGCCACCACGTCCATCTTGACGCGCTGACCCTTGAGGCCGCCGCCGCTGATGCGGATGGATTCGAACAGTCCCGTGCTCATGTCCTAGCCTCCCCTTTCCTAAACGGCCTGGCCGCGAATCGCGCTGCGCAGGTTCTGGTACTTCATGCTCAGCAGCCGCGTCGCCAGCCGGTAGGTGAGGTCGTTGGTCGCCAGATCCGTCATTTCCTTGTCGATGTCCACGTTGTTGACGCCGTTGTCGTGATCGCTGCCCGTAGCTTGGATCTCGCCGCTCGTATCCTCGATGGCCCGGTTGCCCAGGTGCAGGTGGTTCGCGTTGGTGCGGGCGCCCTGGAGCCGCATCTCGGCGCCCGAGAGCATGTCCTCGAAGCGCAGCTCCTTGGCCTCGTAGCCGCCGGTCTCGACGTTGGCGATGTTGTCCGCCACCACGCGATGCCGCTGGGCGTAGACGTCCAGCGCCTGCTTGAGGTCGCCGAGGTGGGCCGAGTCGAAAATGCCGGTCGCGTTCATCGTTTCATCATCCCGGAATGCTCACACCCTGGTCCTGGTACAGGTGGAGCTTGTTGCGCAATGTCCTGACACTGATGCCCAGTTCCGTGGCAGCCTGGGTCCGGTTACCGCCGGTTCTGGATAGTTTCCGCAAGATCAGTTCCTGCTCCATCTCCCGGATCGTGAGATCTTCCGAGAGGTGGGCGTCCGAGTCGCTCCGGTTCATCTCGTCGTTGAGCGCGAGCTGGGCCGAATCCAGTTCGGGGCCGGGGCTCATGATCACCGCGCGCTCGATCACGTTCTGAAGCTGGCGGACGTTGCCCGGCCAGTCGTGGGCGACGAGGGACTGCAGCGCGTCGTCCGCGAGGTGCATCACGGGCTTGCTGTTCTCGGCGCAGAACATCCGGATGAAGTGCCCGACCAGCAGCGGAACGTCTTCCTTGCGCTGGCGCAGCGGCACCAGGCACAGAGGAACCACGTTGAGGCGGAAGTAGAGGTCCTCGCGGAAGTTGCCCGCCCGAATCTCCTCCTGCAGGTTGCGGTTGCTCGTGGCGATGATGCGCACGTCGCAATGCGTGGCCTCGCGGGCTCCCAGGCGCGTGAACTCGCGCTCCTGGATCACGCGCAGCAGCTTGGCCTGCATGCTCATGGGCATCTCGCTGATCTCGTCCAGGAGCAGCGTGCCGCCGTCGGCCAGTTCGAACTTGCCGGCGCGCGCCTGCACCGCGCCGGTGAACGCGCCCCGCTCGTGGCCGAACAGTTCGCCTTCCAGCAGCGACTCGGGAATCGCCGCGCAGTTGAGCCGGATGAAAGGACCGTTGCTGCGGTTGCCGGTGTTGTGGATCGCGCGCGCGACCACTTCCTTGCCCGTCCCGCTCTCACCCTGCAGCAGCACCGTGCCGCGCGAATCGGCCACCATCTCGATCTTCTCGCGCATGGCGTTCATCGGCGCGCTCAGCCCCAGCAGTCCGTGGTGCTCGCGCTGCGCCTTGAGCGTGGTCCGGAGAGTGCGGTTCTCGGCGCGCAGCTCGCGGAGCTCGAACGCGCGCTTGAGCGTGTGCTCGAGCTGATCGAGGCCGAACGGCTTGGTGAGGTAATCCACGGCGCCCCGCTTGGTCGCCTCGACCGCCTCCTTGATCGTCCCGAAGGCGGTCATCATGACGACCAGCGGCGGATCGGCGAGGTCGCGCTGGATCTCCGCCAGCAGCGTCAGGCCGTCGCCGCCCGGCATGCGGACGTCGGACAGGACCAGGTCCGCCGGCTGGCGGCGCAGCATTTCCATGGCCTTCTTGCCGTCGCTGGCGGTCCGGACCCGGTATTGCCCGTTCATGGACGCCGTCAGGAAGTCGCGCATGGTGTGTTCGTCGTCCACAACGAGGATGCGGGGTTTCTTCGTCATCTGGTTCCCTTTCTCCGTCATATCCGGCCGGTGCATTCGCTGAGCCGTGCCACGTCCAGGGTCACGGTCGTGCCTTGTCCCGGCACGCTCCGCAGACCCCAGCCAAGTCCGTGCATATCCATGATGGTGTCGACGCGGGCCAGTCCGATTCCGAGATGGCCGTCGCGCGTGCTGACGAACGGGTCGATCACTTGCGTCAGCAGCTCGGGCGGCATGCCCGGGCCGTCGTCGCTGAACACGAGCGCGACATGGTCGCCGTCGTCGTTGATGTCGGTGGTGACATGAACCGGTTCCGACCGGCTCTCGGCGCTGTTGTCCAGAATGGCGGCGAGGACCTGGAGCAGGTCGCCCGCCGGAAGTCGGAGATTGCCGCAAATCCGCGGCGCGACGCCGACCGTCAGGTTCTCGTGCCGCAGCAGCGCCGCGTCGAGTGCGTCGGTCACGACCAGGCCCAGATCGATGTCGCCGGCCCCGGGCGCGGGCACAGGAAACGCCATGTCGCGCACAGAGTTGTAGATGTTCTCGAGGCGTTCGACCTCGGCGATGATCTTGCGCGCCCAGGTCGGCGTCCGCACTTGTCCGTCGGTTTCGCCCGCGATGGGGCTGTCGTATCCCTTGATGCCGCAGAGTCTGTTGCGGCTCTTGTGGAGGGATCCGCGCAGAAGACTGCCGCGCCGTTCCGGATGGTCGCCACCCCGCGCGGATCGCGCGTCCGGCGCCAGGTCGGTCGTCGGACCGTAGTCAGCGGGACTGGTGCAACAGTTCACGGTCGTTCTCCTCCTCGCAGGCGAGGATGTCCTCGATGACCCGGCCCACCGAATCGATGGCCCGGTGAAGACGGGCGCGGCTGCCGGCGCTCCAGCTGGAGCGGCCGCGACGCCAGTGGTCCTTGCTCTCGGCCTCGGTCACGTCCATGCGACTGATCGTCTCGAGGCGGGATTTCTTGCCCGCGAGCAGGCCGCGTATCCGTCCGAGCGGTACGCCCTCGCGGATGAGGTCGCGCTGCTCACGGGAGAGGTCGAGGACCTCTCCGTACAGGCGTTCCTGCTCGCCGTAGAGGCTGAGCAAGCGGTTGAGCAGCCGGCGCTCACGCGCGGCCAGCTCAGCGCTGGTAGAAAGCAGCGGTGCCATGCGGCTCACCTTCGGCGCGAAGTCGTTCCATCTCGTCACTCAGCGCAGCCAGTTCGCAGACATATCCGCGCCAGGGCAAATCGCCGGTGGATTCACAGAGTTGTTCAAAGGCGGTCCCGGCTTCCAGGAAGCGGCCGGCCAGGAAATCCACCACGCCCGCCTGGCAGGTTCCCCACGCCGAGGCGCCCGGGACGTTGCTCGCCGCGACCGCGCGGTAAAGCGGCGCCGCGCTGTCGAGATCACCGACGAGCACCAGCAGGTCGGGAATGGCGATCAGGACCCACGCGCGCTGTGCTTCTTCGAGTCCGTACGACACGCCGCCGTCGGTGACGAGACCCTTCAGGGCCTCAAGGCCCTCGTCCCAGCGTTCGAGGGCGACCAGCGCGTAGGACTGCCAGTAGGCCAGTCGACCGGTCAGCAGGCCCGGGTTCGTCGCGGCTTCGCGGACCAGGAGATCCAGGTTGGTGGAGTCGTCGGCGGCCACGAAGTAGCGGTAGGCGAGTTCCAGTTCCCCGCGCCGTGCGTCGAGATCGCGGCTGCCGAGGACGGACAGGAGGTGGCGAGTGACGGTCACCGAGTCGGCGCTCGCCACCGACGCGACCATGGTCTCGAGCCCGAGTTCGTCGGCGTAGGCGTCGCTCGTGTCGCGCCGCGCGGCTTCCTCGAACCAGACCAGAGCGCTGTCGTACTCGGCGATTCGTGCGTAGTTACGGGCACGGCCGAGGGCGTGCAGAGGAGTCCGCGCCGACGGTTCCTGCAGCAGACGAGGCTTCGACTCCAGCGTCTCGAGGGCGCGGGCGACGCTCACGTACGAGGTGTCGGCGCTGACGGTCTGGCCGATCGAGGCCAGCACGCCGGTCGGGAAGAGCGTCGTCTCCTCGACCCGGCCCGCGCCGCTCCGCAACGCGATGGTCTCCTCCAGCGAGTGCAGCCAGACACGGTAGCCGTCCTGCTGCGCCGGCGTAAGAGCGGCGGCGGACACGTCGGCCGCGTTCACCGTCACGATGAGGATCCAGGCCAGGACCAACATCCGGGTCACCGCGGCTGCTGGTTGAAATCTTTGAAAATGTCGATTGTTCATTCTTGCCTGCTCCACGGAAAAGACGTCCCACGCCGGCCGGCAACGCAAGGGACGTGCCGGACGCGACGGCGCACGTCACCTCGCGGAGAAACGCCTCGCAAGGCCTTAAAACCGGGCAATAGAGGTAGTCAGGCGTCGGGGAAAGCAGCGCTGGAGCGGTGTGGCGAACGGGAAACGACCGTGGCACGGCGGCAGTCCGGATAGCGCAGATCACTTGCCGGACACCGGTGGTCAGATTGTGGGCATGAGAGAAAAGAGAAGGCCGGCGCCCGTTTTGGGCGCCGGCCTCGGGTCGATCAGCCTTCGGCTTCGTCTGCCTTGAGAGGACTCCCACCCGTCGTGTCGGTCTCGTAGATACGCAGCTTCTCGCGCAGCGTCTGGCGGCTGATGCCGAGGATCCGCGCCGCCTTGCTCTTGTTGTTCTCGGTCTGCTCGAGCGTGAACAGGATCTGCCGTCTCTCGGTCTCCGCAAGCGGCATCAGGCTCAGGCCGCTCTCGATGCGGCCGGCGCCGCGCGGGTTCTTCCCGGTCCGGATGAACTCGGGGAAGTGGTCGGCCTTCAGGCGCGTCGGTTCCTCGAGGATCATGATGCGCTTGAGCACGTTCCGCAGTTCGCGGATGTTCCCCGGCCACGGATACTTCTGCAGCGTCTCGAGCAGCCCCGCGTCGATCGACGCGCACCGCAGTCCGAGTTGCTGGTTCAGATCCCGCACGAAATGGTTGACCAGCACCTCCAGATCCTGCGGCCGTTCGCGCAGCGGCGGGACGTGGATCTCGACGACCTGCAGACGGTAGTAGAGGTCGTTGCGGAACAGCCCCTCCTCGATCGCTTCGGAGAGGTTGCGGTTGGTCGCCGCGACGATCCGCGCCTCGATCTCCAGATCTTCCTTGCCGCCGACCCGGCGAAAGCGCCGGTTCTCCAGCACACGCAGCAGGCGGCTCTGGAGCAGCACGCCCATCTCGCCGATCTCGTCCAGGAAGATGCTGCCGCGTCCGGCGAGCTCGAAGAGCCCTTCCTTGTGGGCCGTTTGTTTTATCAAGAATATTTAAGCCGATTCGTGTCCCGACCCAAAAAATTCC
>CAZJMO010000040.1:12544-13304 GCA_964547085.1 uncultured Fibrobacteraceae bacterium
CTTGCGGGCCTTGGCGTCGGTGAAGGCGCCCTTCTCGTGCCCGACCAACTCGCTTTCGAGCAGAGACTCCGGCACGGCCGAGCAGTTGATCTCCATGAAGCGGTCGTGCGTGCCGGTGACCTCGTGGACCGCCCGCGCCACGATCTCCTTGCCCGCGCCCGACTCGCCCTGGATCAGGATCGGCGTGTCGACGCCGCTGCGACTCGCGCCGACCTTCTCGAGGATCCGCGCCGTCGCGGCCAGCCCCGGACAGGCCTTGATCATGCGCAGGTAGTGCCCTTCCTTCCGCGGCGCCGCCGGCGGCGCATGGTGGACCGCCGTCTCCGGCTCGTCCCCCTCGGACGGGCCCGTGGCGCGCATCGCACTGCGGACCTGCTGGCGGATCTCCGCCAGCTTGAAGGGCTTGTTGATGTAGTTGTAGGCGCCCAGACGCATCGCCGACACCGCGGTGTCGACGTCCCCGTAGGCCGTCATCAGGATCACGGGCAGGTCACGGTTCTGGTTCCGCAGCGCTTCCAGGACCTCGAGACCGCTGATGCCGGGCAACTTGAGGTCGGTGACCAGCAGGTCGTAATCCTCGGCGTGGCACCGGGCCAGCGCTTCTTCGCCCGCCTCGGCGTCGTCCACGTCGTACCCTTCGGCGGAGAGCGCCTCCACCAGGGACATCCTAATGGTCGCCTCGTTCATCTGCAATTCCATCCCTCCCAGATCTATTAGATCAACTATCTCGAAATATCAAAGAAAAGCTGTTTGGAGTACA
>CAZJMO010000040.1:13314-14553 GCA_964547085.1 uncultured Fibrobacteraceae bacterium
GACGACCAGGATTCGCTTGCTCATGACGCCTCCCCGGCCAGCATCTTGCCGACCGTAGCTTCCCGGGGCAGCAGCACGCACATGCGCGTCACGCGCGCGTCACGCTCCGCCCGGATCTCACCGCCGTGGGCCTCCACAACCTTGCGGCTGTACGCCAGGCCCAGGCCGGTACCAGTGGTCTTGGTCGTGAAGAACGGCTGGAACAACTGTTCGGGATCCAGATCGCCGAAGCCCTCCCCATCGTCCTCGACGGTGGCCACGACACCGGGCACCGTTCGCCGCGTCCCGCTGACGGCGTCGGTCACCTCCATGCTCTCCGTGGCGGCGAGCCGCACGGTCACCGAGCCTTCCTTCGGCGCCGCATCCACGGCGTTCAGCACGAGGTTCAGCAGGACCTGCTTGATCTGCGTCGCGTCCGCGTCGAGCACTCCCGGCTCCTCCACGACCAGCGACAGTTCGACCGCCCGCTGCTCCGCACGCGGCCGCGCCAGTTCGAGGCAGTCGCGCGCCAGCGGCACCAGGTCCAGCACGCTCCGTCGCGGCTGGCACGGCCTTACGAACTGCAACATGTCGGTGATCGTGCAGTTGATCCGCTCGACCTCGCCGATGATCAGGTCGATCCGCCGGCGGCGACGGTCGTCCTCCGGCAGCGAGTCGGCCAGCAGCTCCGCCTGCGCGCTCAATCCCATCAACGGGTTGCGGATCTCGTGCGCCAGCGTCGCCGACATCGCCACCAGCGCCTCGGCCTGCTCGGCGCGTCGGCGCGCCGCCTCCGCCCGCTTGGTCTCGCGCAAGTCCTCGAGGCTCACCAGCAACCAGCGGTCCTCGCGCCCGCGACCGGCCATCGGCGCTGTCTGGACATGCACCGGAATCGGCTGGCCTTGGATGTCGGTGATCCGCCCCTCGCCCCGGCACGACCCTTCGTGCGCCGACAGCGTCGCGAAGAGTTCCTCCCGCTGCCCCTCCAGCGCCAGCTTGCCGTCCAGGAAGATCTCGGGCAGGTCGTCGATCTCGGCCCCGCCGGTCAGCGGTCGATCCAGCAGACGCCCGCGCCCGACAGTCATCGCCACGCCGTCGTCCTGGCACCGCGGCCCCGCGTCCAGTCCCAGCAGCGACCGCGCCGCCCGGTTGACGAAGATCGTCCGCCCGCTGCCCTCGCAGACCCAGATCGCACTGCTGACGGTCTCCAGAACGCGCGTATTGAATTGCAGCCAGGAGAGCTCACGGTTGTAGTAGCGC
>CAZJMO010000041.1:0-2762 GCA_964547085.1 uncultured Fibrobacteraceae bacterium
GCAAGGTTCAACTGGCACCCGTGAAAAAGAAAGGTTCACCGGTCATGACCGTGAGCTCGCCGCCGCTGAGCTTGCCGGCCGGATCGGCGGCGCGGTCGGCCAGTTCCACGCGTCCGAGCAGATCCCGCGCGCGCTGCGTGACGGCGTCCGGTGCGTCGCCGGCCACCCAGCCGGGCAGGCAGACGTTGTCGAGCACCGAGAGATGCGGCAGCAGGTGGAAGAACTGGAAGACCAGGCCGACGCAACGCCGGCGCAGGAGCGTCCGCTCGCGGTCGGGCATCCCCGACAGCGGTCGGCCGTCGAGCGACACCTCTCCCGAGGTCGGCAGATCGATCCCCGCGGCCAGGTGCAGCAGCGTGGATTTGCCGCTCCCGCTGCGACCCACCATGGCCAGCGACCGCCCGCGCGCGAGCCCGAAGCTCACCGCGTGCAGCACATGGCGCGGGCCGTAAGCCCTCCCGACAGTCTCGAATTGCAACAAGGGCGCGTCCATGCCCGACATGGTAGCACCGGTCCTCGCCGATGCGTGACGAATATCCACCGCGATCGCGGCCCGATCCCCGTGTCTGACCATGGCTCAAATATTAACGACTGCCCCGGTCTTGTTTCGCGCCCGCAATATGTCTAGCTTCATGGCGGACCCCGCCGCCACTCCATAGGAGATTCGGGAGTCATGATCATGCCAAGACAAATACCAGACATCGCCGTCGTCGGCGCCGGCGCCGCCGGTATGGCCTGCGCCGAACGCCTGGTCGAGCATGGCCTGCAGGTCCAGGTCTTCGACAAGGGACGGCACGCCGGCGGCCGCGTGGCCCAACGACACCGCATGGGCCTCGTCTTCGAACACGGCGCGCCGGGACAGAGGCTGCTGATCGAGCGCCTCAACGCCCGGGTCCCCGTACTCAGCGGCTGCCGCATCACGGCCGTCAACCGGTACGAGAGCGGCTGGAAGCTGATTGCCGACGGCGCGCCGCTGCCGGGTCTCTTCTCCGGCCTGGTGATCGCCGTGCCGGCCCCGCAGGCCGCTCGGCTGCTCGTCCACGTCCCGCGCGTCGCCACGCTCCTGCGCAGCGTCGTCATGAGGCCGATCCTGACCGCGATGGTGGGTCTGCCCGGTCCGCTTGGTCGGGCGTGGGAAGTCATCCGTTTCAGCGAAGGGACGCTGGCCGAGGCGCACCGTCAGGCCACCCTGCGCGTGCCCGGCCCGGAAGCCTGGGTCCTCCACGCCGCCGCGCAATTCAGCCGCGACAACCTCGAATGCAACCCCGACGCCGTCGCGCGACACCTGTGGCAGCGCTTCCGCAACACGCTGGACCTCGGCAACCTGCATCCGATCTACCTGCGGGGGCATCGCTGGCGGTACGGTCGGACCGAACGGGCACTCGGCCGACACTGCATCCACGACGCCGACAGCGGGCTGGGCGTCTGCGGCGACTGGTGCCAGGGCGACACCGTCGACGACGCGCTCGCGAGCGGCCGCACGCTCGCCGCCCGGATTCTCGGCCTGCCGGAACGGTTCGAGCGGCAACAGCTGGCCGCCCAGGAAGAACAAGCCTGAGCCGCCGTCAGGACTCCGTCACCGCCGCCTCGCGCCGTCGCCGCCACCAGCGCAGCGGCCGGCCCAGCAATGAGAATCCGTCCTCGGCCAGCGTCGCGGTGGTCGGCAGCAGGACCGTGGTCAGGAACGTGGACACCGCCAGGCCGCCCATGATCACCAGCGCCATGGAGTAGTAGTAGACGCCGCCCAGGCTGGGTTTCTGGACCGCGATGGGCACCAGGCCGATCACGGTCGTCAGCGCGGTCATGATGACCGGGCGCAGTCTTTCGCGGCCGCCGCGGAGCATGGCTTCGCGGCGCTCCATGCCGCCGCGTCGGTACTGGTTGATGTGCTCGAGCATGACGATGCCGTTGTTGACCACGATGCCGATCAGCAGCAGGAGTCCGATGCTCGCGGGCTGGTCGAAGTCGGTGCCGGTCAGGTGGAGCGTCCAGAACGCGCCGGCCAGCGCGAACGGCAGCGCCACCATCAGCGCCACCGCCTGCGACACGGATTCGAAGAGGCCGGCCATCACCACGAACACCATCAGGAGCGCCAGCAGCACGTTGTCGAGCATCTCGCGGGACTGCTCGCGGCGCATCTCCTCCCACTGGCCGTAGGTCCAGGAATAGCCCATCGGCCATTCCTGCGCGTCGAGGATGGCGGCCACGCGGCGACGCCACTGGTCGCCGTTGCCGCCGTCGTCGTAGCGCGCGCGAACGCGGACGTTGGTCTTGCGGTTGTTGCGGTGGATGCGCATCGCGCCGGCCACCGGATTCAGCGACGCGACCGACGCCAGCGGCACCTGCTCGCCGGTGTCGGTGTAGAGCGGCAGGTTGGCCAGGTCCTCGATGGTGTGGTCCTCGCGCTCGTCCAGCGACAGGCGCATCTCGCGTTCGCCGTCCGGAGTGCGGAAGCGTTGCAGACGCCGCCCGCGGAACGTCAGGCCGACCATCTGACCGATCTGGTCGGGGCGCATGCCGTAGCGGCTGGCCAGCTCCCGGTCCACCGCCACGTGCAGTTCCTCGGCGGCGTCCTGGCTGCCGGAGTTCACGTCGCTGAGGCCCGGCTCCTGCTGCAATCGATCGACGATCCGCTCGGTGAGGTCGTTGAGCACGCCGGAATCCTCGCCCACGATGTTGAACATGATCCGGTTGCGACCGCCGCCGTGACCCCAGCCCGGCGCGTTCTCCTGGATGGTCAGCTCCACGCCCGGAATTTCCGG
>CAZJMO010000041.1:2772-6360 GCA_964547085.1 uncultured Fibrobacteraceae bacterium
AGCGTGTCGCGGACCTGGGCGAGCGTGGCCTCGTCGGTGGAGCCCTCGTGCGGATAGATGCGCAGCAGCGACCAGCGGTCGGACCAGAACGAGTAGATGGCGCGCGCCTGCAGCTCATCGCGGTGCGGTTCGAGTTGCTGCTCGATGCGCGAGATCAGCGCTTCCTTGCGGTCGAGGCTGGATTCCTCGGTGAACCGGATCCGCAGCTGCACGAACATCTCCGGGTTGCTCATGCCGAAGTTCTTGTCGATCTGCTGGAACGGATACCAGGTGGACGCCAGGATGCCGAGGCCCAGGATCGGCGTCAGCCAGCGGTGCCGCAGGTTGAACGACAGCACCCGCGCGTAGCCCGCCTCCAGCTTCAGCATGGCCTGTGATTTCGACCGCGGCTTCGAGCGGATGAACCGCGTCATCGCCAGCGGGATCAGGGTCTGCGAGACGAAGAGCGACGCCAGCAGCGTCAGACACACCGTCAGGCCCAGCTCCCGCAGGATCAGGTTCATCTCGGTGGGCTTGTTGAAGATCAGCGGCAGGATCACGATCACCGAGGTCAGCGTGGCCGCCGTCACCGCGACCGACACTTCCCCCGCGCCGCGCCGCGCGGACGTGCGGCGGTCGGCGCCCGTCTCGCGGTAGCGGAAGATGTTCTCCATGATCACCACGGCGTTGTCCACGAGCATGCCCACGCCCACGATCAGCCCCAGCAGCACCAGCGTGTTGAGCGTGCCGCCGCGCGCCCAGAGCACGCCCAGCGCCACCACCAGCGACAGCGGGATGCACAGGACGGCGAAGAACGTGCTGGAAAACCGCCGCAGGAACACGAACAGCACCAGCGACGCCAGCAGCGAGCCGAACACGCCGGTGAACGCCAGATCCCGCAGCGCCTTGGTGATCTCGTCGCCCTGACTGAACCAGGTGATGAACTTGACGCCCTCCAGCTCGGGGTCGGTGTCCATGGCGGCGATCCGCTCCTGCAGCGCCGCGCACACCTCCACCGTGTTGGCCTTGCTCTCCTGCGTCACCGACACGCCGATGGCGAAGTTGCCGTCCAGGTGCCGGCCGTACTCCAGCGCCGGCTCGGTGAACAGGACGTCGGCGACGTCGCGCAGCAACAGGCCGTCCGAGCGCAGCGGCAACGCGGCGATCTCGTCCGCGCTCCGGAACGTGCCGACCGTGCGCAGCGACCACTCCTGCTCGCCGGTGTCGATCCGCCCGAGCGACTGGTCGAAGTTGCTGCCGCGCAGGATCCGGCTGACCTGGCGCACGTCGATGTTGTGCCTTTGCAGATCCGCCGGCCGCAGGTTGATCCGCACCTCGCGCGGATTGACGCCGTCCAGGTTCACGCCCGCCACGCCGGGCACGCGCTCGAGCGGGCGGATGATCTTGCGTTCGAGGAGGTCGTAGCTCTCCGACAGGTTGCGCTTGCTCGAGAGGCGACCCTCCAGGATGGGCTGCTCCTCCTCTTGCCCCGACCACGACCGGCTGACGATGATGTCGCCGATATCCTCGGGCAGGTCCCCGCGGATGCGGTCGATGCGCTCCCAGATCTCCACGCGCGCCAGGTGCAGGTCCGCGCCCCAGTCGAAGCCCAGCCGCATGCGCGCGCCGTCGGTGCCGCAGCGCGACCACATGTTCTTGAGGCCCTTGACCGAGCCGACCGCGTCCTCCAGCGGCCGCGTGATCATCCGCTCGACCTGCTCCGGCGAGGCGCTCGGGTAGTCGACCTGGACGAAGAGCTCGGGCTCCTGGATGTCGGGCATGAACGCCAGGGGGAGGCGCTGCAGGGCCACACCGCCCAGGGTCAGCAGGCTGACCAGGATCATGAGGGTGGTCACCGGACGCTTGATGGCGAGTTCGGGGAGGGTCACGGTCGGGTACTCCTGGGTGCGAGGTGGTTTGGGGAAATGTAGGGGCAACGGGGCGGCGCGTCACGTTCTACGCGTCCGG
This sequence comes from uncultured Fibrobacteraceae bacterium, assembly GCA_964547085.1. Taxonomy (GTDB): domain Bacteria; phylum Krumholzibacteriota; class Krumholzibacteriia; order LZORAL124-64-63; family LZORAL124-64-63; genus Glo-17. Next base: position 4,720 of record CAZJMO010000041.1, read on the forward strand.
GCCGGATCGAGTTGCCCGACCTTCCTCTCCCACACCACCTCTGGTCGTCACCCTCCAGGGCCGCTATGATCGGCGCTCGTCTGTCCATTCTCGCGCCCGGGAGACGCCCCGTGCCGTCATCGCGCCGCGACCTCGCCTCCGCTCCGCTGATCCGCGACTGGGCCCTGGCCGCCCTGGCGCCCCTGCTGGTCGCCGTCTGCCTACTCGGCGCGCGCAGCGTGACGACCGTCTTCGTGGCCTATCACCTGATCGGGTGCCTCGCCATCCCGCTGCTGCTCGCGCGCCGCAACTGGCCGACCCGTATCGGCCTCACCGGCCCCGACACCCGGCGCGGCCTGCAACTCGGCGCGCTGCTCGCCTTGGCCTCCGCCGCGATCCCGCCCCTCGCCTACGCGATCACGCCGAACCTCTACCCCGACCCCGCCCACCTGCGCGCCGTCCTCTCCGGCTGGGGCATCGACCCCGCCCGCCCCGGCCTCGTGCTCGTCTTCATGGCGCTGGTCAACGGCCCCGCCGAGGAAATCCTCTGGCGCGGCTACCTGCAGAGCCGGCTCCTGCGCGGCGCCCGGTCGGCGACTGTGCTGGCGCTGCTCTTCGCGTCGTACCACGTGCTCACCGTGGGCGCGCTCGCGCCCGGCCCCGCGGCCGCGGCGATCATGATCGCTGGCGTCGTCGCAGCGACATTCTTCTGGATCTGGACCCGCCGGCGTTGGGGTTCGCTGTGGCCGGCGCTGCTGTCGCACGCCGGGGCGACCGTCGGCTACACGGTCGTCTGCCAGGAACTTCTCCATTAGACCGTTTCGCGAATCGGCGCGGGCGCGTTATCTTTCGCTGTCGTCACCCGTCCTTCAGCCCACGAGGAAGCCGATGTCCAAGAGCAAGGTCGCCATCCTGCGCACGACGCCCGCCACGGTCCGCAACGACTACCACGAGCTCTTGAACCTCGCGGACTACCAAGAGGTCATCGGCAAGGACGCCGACACCGCGCTCAAGATCAACATCAGCTGGCACTTCTTCTTCCCCAGCTGCTCGACCACGCCCTGGCAGCTCGACGGCGTGATCAACGCCATGCTGAAGGACGGCTACGATCGCGATCTGATCCACGGCTGCCACAACCGCACCGTGGTCGTGGACTCGCATCTGGGCGAGCGCGAGAACAAGCATCTGGACGTCGTCGAGCACTACGGCCTGCGCAACGTGCACCTCTACGAGGGCGAGGAGTGGATCGACATCCACGAGGCGGTCGGCGACCTGGCCGACAAGTTCCTCTGCCTCAACGACGTCTACCCCAAGGGGTTCTCCATCCCCAAGCGCTTCATCGGCGAGAACATCATCCACTTCCCGACGGTCAAGACCCACGTCTTCACCACCACGACCGGCGCCATGAAGAACGCCTGCGGCGGACTCCTGAATGAGCATCGCCACTGGACCCATCCGGTGATCCACGAGACGCTGGTCGACCTTCTGCGCATCCAGCAGAAGATCCACCCCGGCATCCTCGCCGTTATGGACGGCACCTTCGCCGGCGACGGCCCCGGCCCGCGTTGCATGACTCCGTACACCAAGAACGTGATCCTGGCCAGCAGCGACCAAGTGGCAATCGACGCCGTGGCCACCGCGCTCATGGGCTTCGATCCGCTG
>CAZJMO010000041.1:6370-7387 GCA_964547085.1 uncultured Fibrobacteraceae bacterium
CGCGCTCAGGCGCTGCTCTCCAAGAGTGTGCAGGCGGGCGAGCAGAGCGCCGACATGCTCGCCATGCGCAGCAGCCGGGTCACCGCGGCTCTCATGCTCGTGATCTGCGCCGTGGCCGCCGCGCTCATGGGCTTCGATCCGCTGCGCGACTGCAAGTACATCCGCCTGGCGCACGAGGCCGGCCTGGGCTGCGGCGACATCCGCGAGATCGAGATCGCCGGCGACCTGGAAGCCGCGCAGCAGCGCTGGAACTTCGTCGGGCCGTACAAGAAGATGACCTTCGCCAGCAAGATGCAGCACAAGATCTACTGGGGCCCCTTGAAGAAGCCGGTGGAGTGGTCGCTCAAGACGTGGCTCGCGCCGTGGTCATACATCGCCAGCGTCCTCTACCCCGACCTCTACTGGTACCCGCGCTTCAGCCGTAAGAACATGGAACAGGTGCTGGCGAGCGACTGGGGTCGTCTGTTCCAGAACTGGACCGAGGCGGTTGAGAAGGCGGACGAGAACGGCTTCCCGTGGGTCGGCGAGGTCGTGCCCGAGTTCAAGCAGAACGTGTCGGCGATGTTGAAGCAGGGGACCCAGGTGCTCACCACGTGCATCAAGGAAGCGCCGGAGACGCAGACGAAGAGAAGGCGGCGGAAGATGGAGGAGAAGTCGGGGTCGTGACGTGACGGGCGATCGTCGGGCGACAACGGTGCTCACCGAAACGGTCGGGACGTGTCGCCCCGTGTTGACGGTTTCCGGTCAGGCGATGACCGTGGCGAGTCGCTGTCTGGTAACGCCCATGGCCAGGAGCGCCTTCAGCAACAGGTCGATCGTCACGGTCGGATCACCGGCTTCCATCTTCGCAACGCGCGACTGGCTCGACCCGATGAGCCTGGACAGTTCCACCTGGGTCACGCCCTGCCGGGTCCGTTCTTCACGGAGGCACCCACTGAGGGCCAATTTCAACTCGATGAACCGCGCCTCGTCGACCGACATCTCGAGTAAATCGCCGGCGTTGCCTACCGACCAGCC
>CAZJMO010000041.1:7397-8144 GCA_964547085.1 uncultured Fibrobacteraceae bacterium
GCGATTCCCGACGACGAAGACCGCGAAGTTTTCAAGGTACCCGAAGTGATCGAAAAAATGATCGATCAAAAGCTTTTGGGCGATAAGACAAAAGCCGGTTTTTACAAGAAAACGAAGACCGCCGAAGTCTTCCTATCGTCCATCTCGCCCCTTCTCGCTTGAATCGGCGTCGTATCTCCGCGCGCGGCGGCGACACGCGTCGATGGCTGATCGCGGCGTCTTGCCGGTCTTCTTCTGAAAGACCTCCAGGATCACGATGGCATCGTCATCGATGCGATAGACGATCCTCCAGGTCGACCCTGCGTCCCGGATTCTCAACTCATGACAACGAGGTCCCACCGTCGGCATCGGCCGGGAATGCGGCATCGCAAGCTGTCGGCCGACCTACAGGTATCGCAACATGTAGCCCGCTTCGAGCCGCGCTTCCGTGCCCAGCGGCGGCGAATGAATCTCGCCGCCAAGCCAGGCGAGAGGCTTATCTGCCGGGTTCATCGCATATTATATGTCATATTTGACATAACCTCAAGGCCGCATCCATCACACCATCGAAGTGATTGATCGACCCCGGCCCCAGCACGCGATGTACCCGCCGGACACGTCCGTTTGCCTCCCCGCCGTTCGTGCGATATAACTTGCTCTGCCTCCACCAACAGGCTCGCTCCGAATTCCCGAACACCGAGGTCGTCCATCCATGAGCCCCCACGACCCCTCCGAAAAAGGCATCCGCCGCGCGCTGGCCGCCGGCAT
>CAZJMO010000041.1:8154-14387 GCA_964547085.1 uncultured Fibrobacteraceae bacterium
GCAAGCTGACGCCCCTGGTGATACTGGCCTCCCTGGCCGCCGGCATCTTCGCCAACCTGGGCGTGGCCGTCGCCAAGTTCGCCGCCTACCTGGCCACGCGCTCGGCCGCCATGCTGGCCGAGTCGGTGCATTCGGTGGCCGACAGCAGCAACCAGCTGCTCCTCTTGGTGGGCCTGATCCGCAGCAAGAAGGCCGCCGACCAGCTCCACCCGCTGGGCTACAACGCCGAGCGCTACTTCTGGAGCTTCGTGGTCGCGATGAACATCTTCGTCCTGGGCGCCGTGGTCGCGATCTACGAGGGCGTGAACAAGCTCCAGCATCCGCATCCGCCCGAGAACGCGATGTGGAACTTCCTGGCGCTGGGCCTCGCGGCGATTTTCGAGGGTTCGGCGCTGCGCATCGCGTGGCACGAGTTCCAGGTGTTCCGCCGCGAGAATCCCGGCCCGGTGTGGCAGAACATGCGCGAGGCGCGCGACCTCTCGCTGCCGACGGTGATCTTCGAGGACACCGCGGCGTTGATCGGCCTGACGATCGCGGCGGTCGGGATCGGGCTGGCCGTGTACACCGGCAACGGCATGTGGGACGGGCTGGCGTCGGTGCTGATCGGCGTGATGCTGCTGGGCGTGGCGTGGTTCCTGTCGACCGAGAGCCACAGCCTGTTGATCGGCGAGGCCGCCACGCGTCGGCACCGCGAGGCGATCCGGAACGTCGTGGCGGAGGATCCCGACGTCGACGCCGTGGTCGAGTTGATCACCCTGCAGCGCGGACCGCGGCGGATCATGGTTTTGGCGACCGTTGATTTCGCCGACGGACTCGACACCGCGGGCCTCGAGGCAGCGGTCACGAGGATCCGCTCAGCGATCGGCGGCATGGTGCCCGAGGCGCGCGACGTCTACCTCACCGCGCAGCATAAGACGCCGTAGATCAGCGCCAGACCTGCCCCGACTTCCCCGGCGTCACCATCTCCCCCAGCTCGGCGACCAGATACGCCGTCGCCGCGTCGCCCGTGCAGTGGCACGGCACGATCCGCCGCGGGGCGATCACGCGCAACGCCGCCACGGTCTCACGGAACCGCGCCTCGGCCGCGTTCTTGAGATGCATCCCGCCGATGACCGTGTCGATTCGCTCGCGCCCGGTCACCTGCCGGATGTGCGTCAGGATATTCACGACCCCGGAGTGCGCGCAGCCCAGGCAGACCACCAGCCCGTCCGGCGTGTCGATCCACAGCGAGAGATCGTCGGTGATGGGATCGGGCTCGCGGCCGTCGGGATCGCGATAGAACGGGCCGCCGGTGTCCTCGTACGCGGTCAGGCGCGGCACCGGGCCGGTCAGGCCGACTCCGGGCGCCAGCTCGCACGGCGCCGTCACATGCACGATCCGCGCCGCCGGCAACCCGGCCAGCGCCGCCAGCGATTCGGCCTGCATCCCGATCGGTCGCGCGTTGCCGTCGGTGATGCTGAACCGCGGCTCGGTCGCCACCGGATGCAAGTGCACGACAGCATGCACGGCCCGCTCCAGGACGTACGGCAGCGCGCCGGCGTGGTCGTAGTGGCCGTGGCTCAGGACGACGTGGTCGGCCGTGGACAGATCGATGCCCAGCGCCTCCACGTTGGCGGGCAACGCGGCGCCCTGGCCGGTGTCGAAGAGGATGTTGCAGCCGCCGGCCTCGATCCAGAACGCCAGGCCGTGCTCGTGCGCCAGGTTCTCGCCGGGATGGTTGTCCACCAGGATCGTGACCGTCATGGGCGCATCTCCCTCAGTTCGTGCGAGCGGACCAGGACGTGGGCGCCGATCGGCTGATTCACGACCTCGGCGATCGCCGGGCACTTGGCGCGGAAAAGGAAAGCGATGTCGCCGGGCGCCTCGCTCAGCGACTCGAAGTTGCCCTGTCCCTTGGCGATGATCAGGTCGGCGGCGTCGTAGTGCGCGCGGAATTCCGGACTGCAGTCCGCCAGGATGGTCGCCGGCGCGTCCGAACCGTTGTCGATCACCGGGACCAGATCGGTGATGCCGGCAGTCTCGGCGTCGACCATGGTGACGTCGTTGAGGACCGGCCGACCGCGCACCGCCAGGGTGATGCGCTCGCGCGGGAGCTGCTCGAGGAAGAGCCGGTCGAAGACGATCTCGCCGGCGTTGTCGGCCAGGTAGAGGATACGCTCGGCGGCGTCGATGGCCGCGCGCAGCGAGCCGATGTCGCCGATCACGGGTTCGTCGGCGGCACGGTCGACGGCCTCGCGGGCCTCGGCCTCGGTGACGCCGCCGTTGGCGCCCAGGTCGATGACGTTGCCGGCGATGGCCATCTTGAGCGCCGAAACGAACGGGTCGGGCGACGCGGCGACGCGGGCGCGCAGGTCGGGCAAGAGATCGAGCGCCAGGCGGTTGAAGCGATCCTTAGCCTCCCGGTACGGATCGTCCACGCCGGTCAATTCGCGCAAACGCCGGTGCATCTGCTGGCCGACCGCGGGCGGCGACATCGACAGGTCGGATCCGGCGAGGCTCTGCAGGACCTCGTGCACGACGCGCTCGTGGACGGCGACATCGTCGGTGGCGTTGCGCGCCGCCTCGAGGGTCTGGCGCAGCAGGCAGGGGACACAATCCAGAGTGGTGATCATCGGTGGTCTTTCCGTTCGGGCGTGATGGCGATATCTTGATCGCCCTCAACCTAGGATGCCGAGCTCCGGGAGTCCACGGGATCCTGGCGCCGACCAGTTGTCGCCAAACGGCTGCGTTTACGTTACTATCCTGGAACTACTGAATCCTGTATCGCCTGATCATCATCGATGATGGGAAATTCGACTGATGCCGCGTCATATCCTGATCCCGATCCTGCTCCTTTCGATCATCGCAGCCGCCTGCCCCGGCCGGGCGGCCGTGGACGCCGGACAGGAAACGTCTGTCGTGCACTTCCGCGGCGACAGCAGCTACCCCCCGTACGAGTATCTCGACGCGGACGGAAGGCCCGCAGGCTTCAACATCGACATCGTCCGCGCCGTCGCCGACGCCCTCGATCTGGACGTGCAGATCGACCTGGGCAATTGGGCCGAGGTCCGCCGGCAGCTCGAGTCCGGCGAGATCGACGCGCTGCTCGGCATGTACAACACCCCGACCCGCGACGACCGCGTCGACTTCTGCATTCCCAACCTCATGCTCTCCTATGCCGTCTTCGTGCGCGAGGGATCACCGATCACCTCGCTCGCCGACATCGACGGCAAGTCCATCGTTGTCCAGAACGGCGACCTCGCCCACGATTTCGTGGTCGAGAACGACATCTCGTCCGACCTCATCGTGCTGACCGATTGGTACTCGGTTCTCCGCACGCTCGCCGGCGGCACCGGCGACTGCGCCATCGTCACGCGGCTGCAGGGCATGCGCCTGATCGACGATCTGGGCCTCGAGAACCTGCGGCCGGTCGGCAAGCCGATCATGCAGCGCGAATACGGCTTCGCCGTTCGCGAAGGGAACACCAAGCTGCTGGCGACCCTCAACGAGGGCCTGAGCATCGTCAAGACCTCCGGCGCGTACGGCCGCATCTACGAGTCGTGGTTCGGCGCCTACGCCACGCCGCGTCCCTCGTTCATCGCCGCTGTCCGCGATCTCGCCTGGTTCCTGGCGCCGCTGGTCCTGATCGCGGCCGCGGCGCTGGCGTGGTCGTGGTCGCTGCGCCGGCAGGTGGAGGCCCGCACGCGGGAACGCGTGCAGGTCGAACGCGAGAAGCTGGAGCTCGAACGGCACCTCGTCCAGGCCCAGAAGCTGGAGGCCATGGGCACGCTCGCCGGCGGGATCGCGCACGACTTCAACAACATCCTGGGCGCCATCATCGGCTACGTGGAACTCGCACGGGAATCCCTATCCGCCGACAGCCCCGCGCGCGCCGACCTCGACGAGGTCACCACGGCGGCGAAACGCGCCACGGGACTGATCCGGCAGATCCTCTTGTTCAGCCGCCAGCAGAGCCAGGACCGGTCGCCGGTGGACGTCCGCCTCATCGCAACGGAAGCACTGCGGCTCCTGCGCGCGTTCGTTCCCACGACCATCGAGTTCTGCACCGACATCGCGGCCAAGGGCACGGTCGTGATGGCCGATCCGGGCCAGATCCACCAGGTGATCATGAACCTGTGCACCAACGCCTACCACGCCATGCAGGACCGCGGCGGCACCCTCGACATCCGCCTGCACGTCGACGAGAAGGGCGACAACCTCCTGCTCAAGATCTCCGACACCGGGATCGGCATGGACAGCGAGGTGGCGCGGCGTTGCATGGAGCCGTTCTTCACCACCAAGGACAAGGGCCACGGCACGGGCATGGGGCTGTCGGTGGTCTACGGAATCGTCGCGGAACTCAACGGAACGATCGCCATCGACTCGCAGCCCGGGCGCGGCACCTCGGTGTCGGTGACCCTGCCCTGCACCACGACGGTGGCGCCGGTCGCGAAAACCCCGCCCGTGAAACCGCAACGGGGCTCCGAGCGCATCCTGTTCGTCGACGACGAACCCATGCTGACCGACCTCGCCGCGAAGCTCCTGACGCGGCTCGGCTACGTCGTCCGCACCTTCACCAACAGCCTCGCGGCGCTGGACGCCGTCCGGGCCGACCCCGAAGGATTCGACGTCCTGATCACCGACCAGACCATGCCCGGCATGACCGGCGGCGAACTGGTGCAGGAGGCGAAGTCGATCCGGCCCGACCTGCCGATCATCCTCTGCACCGGCTACAGCGACGTGCTCGACGAGTCCCAGGCCCTCGAAATGGGCGTGGGCGCCTTCCTCATGAAACCGGTCGACCAACCGACGCTGGCCGAAGCGTTGGAACGCGTGCTGAACCGCGGGTGACCCGGCCCTTGACGACGCACGGTCCGGAACTATCATGGGTCGCAAAGTTAGCCTCGCCTAATTGGCGCGACGAAAGTGCGGCCATGCCGAGCGAAGCCACGGAAAACTACCTCACCGAGATCCTGCGCCTCGAGGAATCGGGCGTCACCGCGACCACCAGCGAGATGGCCGCCCGTCTCGGCGTGGCGCGCCCGTCGGTCACCGGCATGCTCAAGAAGCTCGTGGCCGAGAAGCTGGTCCGCCGCGAGCCCTATCGCGAAGCCCATCTGACGCCGCGCGGCCGCGTGATCGCGAGTCGGATCCTGCGCCGGCACCGCCTCGTCGAGACCTTCCTCGTCGAGACGCTGGGCCTGGCGCCCGACCGCGTCCACGAGGACGCGCACCGGATCGAGCACGCGCTTTCGGACGAGGTCGTCGACCGGCTCGACCACTTGCTGGGACACCCGACCAGCGACCCGCACGGCGCGGCGATCCCGGCGCGCGATTCTTCCACCACCGACCCCGCCGCCAGCGGCGAGGAGGACGCACCATGATCAGGCGAATCCTGACGATCCTGCTGGCGGCAGCCGCGCTCGCCGGTTGCGGCGGCGGCGACACCACCGCCGACAAGGCCGTCGACGGCCGCCTCTCGGTGGTCGCCACCACCGGCCAGGTCGCCGACCTGGTACGCAACGTCGGCGGCGACCGCGTCACCGTCACCGTGCTCATGGGTCCGGGCATCGACCCGCATCAGTACAAGGCGTCCGCCGGCGATGTCGAGCGTCTCCGCCGGGCCGACCTCATCGCCTACAACGGCCTGCACCTCGAGGCCAAGATGGCCGACGTGCTCGAGCGCCTGGGCCGGCAACGTCCCACGCTGGCCGCGGCCGAAGCCATCCCCGAGGCCGACCTCATCAGTCCCGCCGGGTACACCGGCGCGCACGACCCGCACGTCTGGTTCGACGTGGCCCTCTGGCGCCACGCCCTGGGCGCGGTCGAGGCCAAGCTGGTCGAGCTCGATCCCGACCACGCCGCGCTCTACCGGCAGCGCGCCGCCGCCCACCGCGCGCAGCTCGACGAACTCCACGCCTATTGCCGCGAGCAGGTCGCCCGTATTCCCGAGCAGTTCCGCGTGCTGGTCACCGCCCACGACGCCTTCAACTACCTGGGCCGCGCCTACGGCCTGGAGGTGCGCGGCCTGCAGGGCATCAGCACCGCCACCGAGGCCGGCACCGGCGACGTGCAGGACCTGGCCGACCTGATCGCCGACCGCCGCATCCCCGCCATCTTCGTGGAAACCTCGGTCTCGCCGCGCGCGATCCAGGCCGTCCGCGAGGCCGTGCGCGCCCGCGGATTCGAGGTCGAGGTCGGCGGCGAGGTCTACAGCGACGCCCTCGGCGACCCCGGCACGCCCGTCGGCACAT
>CAZJMO010000042.1:0-13064 GCA_964547085.1 uncultured Fibrobacteraceae bacterium
TGCGACCCCGACGAGGTCGACTACAAGATCCCGGGCAACGACGACGCGATCCGCAGCATCAACCTCTTCGCTCGCACCGTCGCCCAGGCCATCGAGGATGGCAAGGCCGTCCGGGCCGAGGGCAAGGACAAGCCGGTGGAGATGGCCGCCAAGGCTCCGGCCGAGGATCCCAAGCCCACCGCGACCCTGGACGAGACGGCCCCCGAGGCCTAGCGCCAGTCCATCGGAATCAACCGGAGCCCGGCGGCCGCGTGGTGCCGGGCTCTCGAACGGGAGACAGAGAGACATGGAAATCAGCGCCAAGATGGTCAAGGAACTGCGGGACGCCACCAACGCCGGCATGATGGATTGCAAGAAGGCGTTGAAGGAGTGCGACGGCGACCACGAGAAGGCCTCCGAGTACCTGCGCAAGAAGGGGATCGCCTCGGCTTCCAAGAAGGCCGACCGCGCCACCAGCCAGGGCCTCGTCGGCTCGTACATCCACATGGGCGGCAAGGTGGGCGTCCTGATCGAGGTCGCGTGCGAGACCGATTTCGTCGCGCGTACCGACGACTTCCAGGACATGGTGCACAACATCGCCATGCACATCGTCGCCGCCGATCCCGTCGCGGTTACGCGCGAGGAAGTGGATTCCGCTCTGGTCGAGAAGGAGAAGGAGATCTACGCGGCGCAGATGCGCGAAGAGGGCAAGCCCGAGCAGATGATCGAGAAGATCGTCGCGGGCAAGGTCGGCAAGTTCTACTCCGAGATCGTGCTGCTCGAGCAGAAGTACGTGAAGGATCCCGACATGACCGTGGAGGACTACCTCAAGTCGGTCATCGGCAAGCTCGGTGAGAACATGCAGGTCAAGCGCTTCTCGCGTTTTTCCATCGGCGCCTAGTCACGTTCGGGCCCGAGCCGCCTTGTGCGGTTCGGGCCCGTGCACATACCCCGCAACTCCTGCCGCGGGAGGGAGACCGTTGTCCATGCTGCGTTACTCCCGGGTGCTTCTCAAGCTGAGCGGCGAGGCGCTGGCCGACGGCGACGAGCAGTTCTCCCACCGGAAACTCACCGCGTTGGCCCAGGTGCTGCACCAGGTGGTGCAGTCGGGTGTCCAGGTCGGCATCGTCTGCGGCGCCGGGAACATCTTCCGCGCGCGCCAGGCCAATCTCGGCGTGCTCGGGCGCGTCACCGCCGACCAGGTCGGCATGCTGGCGACCGTCATGAACGCGTCCGTGCTCCGCGATTATCTGCGGGCCGAGGGCCAGAAGGCGCGCATCTTCACGCCGCGGGTCCAGGTTCCGCTCGCCGAGGCGTTCGTCCGCGACAAGGCCCTCGATCTGCTGAAGTCGGACTACATCCTGATCTTCGCCGGCGGCACGGGCAATCCCTATTTCACGACCGATTCCGCCGCTGCTCTGCGCGCCCTTGAGATTTCGGCCGACATCCTGTTGAAGGGGACGCAGGTAGATGGGGTTTACGATCGCGATCCGCACCAGTATCCTGATGCGCAACGATTCGACCACCTGACCTACGACGAGGTCCTTGCCCGCAAACTGGGAGTCATGGACCTCACCGCGGTCACTCTCTGCGCCGAGGGAAACCTCGCGATGAGGGTCTTCGACATCTCCGATCCGGAGATCCTGCTGCGGATCCTGGGCGGAGAAGCTCTGGGAACCGGGATCACAAAGGAGCAGCCGCGATGAGCAAGGACGTGCTGGAAAACACCGAAATGGAGATGGACGAAGCCCGGGACGCGGTGAAACGTCGTCTGGGCAAGTTGCGCACCGGCAAGGCTTCGCCCGCGCTTCTGGATGGTCTGATGGTGGAATACTACGGGGCGCCGACGCCGCTCAAGCAACTGGCGACCGTGGCTGCTCCGGAGGCCCGCCAGCTGGCCGTCAAGCCGTTCGACCGCAGCGCCATCGGGGCCATCGAGAAGGCTATCCAGGCCAGTAACCTGGGGCTGAACCCGTCCAACGACGGGATGATGATCCGCATCCAGATCCCCGAGTTGACCGAGGAACGCCGCCGCGAGTTCTCCAAGCTGGCCAAGGAGATCGGCGAGGACGGCAAGGTCGCCGTGCGCCGGGTCCGCCAGGAAGCCAACGACCAGCTCAAGAAAGAGCAGAAGGACAGCGACATCACCGAGGATCAGTTCCACGGTGAGCGCGACGACATCCAGAAGCTCACCGACCGCTTCTGTGCCGACATCGACGAGATCGTCAAGGCCAAGGAAGCGGAGATCATGGAGATCTAGAGCCATGTCTGCGGACGTGCCCAACGATCCCTACCTGGAACTCGACGACGAGCAACTCGCCCGCCGCCTGGTCGAACGCGGTGGTCTGCCCCGTCATGTGGCGATCATCATGGACGGCAACGGCCGCTGGGCGCAGCGACGCTTCCTGCCCCGCGCCGCCGGCCATCGCGCCGGTCGGCACTCGGTGCGCGCAGCGGTGCACGTCTGCAGCCGACTCGGGGTCGAGGCGCTCACGCTCTACACCTTCAGCCAGGAGAACTTCAGCCGCCCGCCGGCCGAGGTTCGCGCGCTCTGGAGCTTTCTGGAGGAAGCGCTGGTGGTGGAGCGGAAGGAACTCCGTGAGCGCGGCGTCCGGCTGGTCGTTTCCGGCGACGTGAGCCTGCTTCCCGACCGCGCCCGGTCGGCGCTCGAAGCGGCTGTGGAATTCCTGGGCGACGGCGACGGTCTTGTCCTGAACCTGGCGCTGGCCTACGGCGGACGGCAGGAACTCGTGCGCGCGACCCGGGTGATCGCGCAGCGCGTGCAGAACGGCGAGGTCGCGATCGAGGATCTTGACGAGGACGCCATCAGCCGCGAACTCTATCAACCCGATCTGCCGGATCCCGATCTGGTGATCCGCACGAGCGGCGAATGGCGGCTGAGCAATTTCCTGATCTGGCAGGCCGCGTACGCCGAAATCTTGGTCTCGCCCGTGTTCTGGCCGGATTTCCGTGAGCGGCAGCTCCTGCTGGCGATCGACGAGTACGGTCGTCGCGAACGACGGTTCGGCGGACTGCCGCCCACCGACGCCGTGTCCGATCCATCGCACGACCCCGGAATGTTGAACCCTGCGCGTTGGAAACGCCTGCTGGGACACCGCTCGTGACGGTCCGTCCGCCGGTGCGGCAACGATTCCTGCGGGCAGGTATCGTGCCGCGGTTGGCGGCCATCCTGGTCGGCGTACCCTGCCTTTTCGTCATCACCGAGCGCGGCGGCGTCTTCTTCCTGCTGCTCATCGATCTGATCATCCTGCTGGGGCTGACCGAGTTCTTCCGGCTCATGGAAGCCAAGGGGTTCCGGCCCTCGCGCCTGCTCGGCTACGCCGCGGCGCTGGCGGTGAGCCTGCACGTCTACAGCGGCGGCGCCGCGCTGACGCTGGTCGTCACGGCGATCCTGCTGCTGATCATGATCCGGGAGATCTTCCGGCCGCAGGTGAAAACGGCGCTCACCAACATCGCCGTCACGGTGCTGGGCGTGATGTACGTCGGCTGGCTCGCCAGCCATTTCGTGATGCTGCGGGAGTTGCCCGGCAGCCTGAACGCCGACCCCGCGTACGGCGCGCGTCTGGTGTACTTCGCGGCGCTGGTGATCTGGAGCTGCGACACCGCCGCGTACGTCGTCGGGATCCTCGTCGGCGGCCGCAAGCTCATTCCGCGCATCAGCCCGGGCAAGACCTGGGCCGGCGCGATCGGAGGCGTGGCCGGCGGCGTGCTGGCCGGCTGGCTGTGCGCGCGGTCGTTCCTGCCGTTCGTGACGCCGTTGATGGGCGCGCTTCTCGGTCTGGTCAGCGCGATCCTGGGACAGTTCGGCGACCTCGTCGAATCGTTGCTCAAGCGCGACGCCGGCCTGAAGGACTCCGCGCACCTGATTCCCGGCCACGGCGGCATCCTGGACCGGGTGGACTCGCTGCTCTTCACCGTGCCGGTGCTGTACTACTGGTTCCGGTTCATGGTGCTGTGAGGTTGCCATGACCCAGGCGCTCTACCCCTTCGCCGTGCCCCGATCGCTTCCCGAGCCGCTGCGCCTGGTCGTTCTGGGCGCGACCGGCAGCATCGGCATGCAGACGCTGGATCTCGTCACGCGGTTTCCTGATCGCCTCGAACTGGCGGCCGTCGCCGTGCAGTCGCGATGGTCGGAACTGGCTGAGGCGCTGGCGTCCCTGCCGGCTGCGAGCGCACGACCGCTCGTGACCGTCGGCGATGTCGCCGCGCGTGATGCCGCGGCCCGGTCCGGCGTCTTCGGCGACCGCCTGCTGCCCGACGCGGACGCGACTGCGGCGGCCGGCCTCGAGGCCGATGTCGTGGTCAACGGGATCGTCGGCGCGGCGGGACTGGCGCCGACGCTGGCCGCTGCGGCCCTCGGCAGGCGCATCGCGCTGGCCAACAAGGAGTCGCTGGTCGTGGGCGGTGAGCTGGTGAAGGCGGCGGTCGATGCCGGCGGCGCCGAGCTGCTGCCCGTCGATTCGGAGCATTCGGCGCTGGCGCAGGGGCTCCGCGGACACCGGCGCGATGACATCGAACGCCTGATCCTGACCGCCTCGGGCGGGCCGTTCCGCGAGACGCCGGCCGACCGGTTGGCCGCCGTCACCCTGGACGAGGTCCTGCGTCATCCCACGTGGAGCATGGGACCCAAGATCACCGTGGATTCGGCGACCCTGATGAACAAGGGCCTCGAGGTGATCGAGGCGCACCACCTGTTCGGCGTGGACTACGACGACATCGACATCCTGGTCCACCCCGGGTCGTACGTCCATTCCATGGTCGTGCTGCGCGACGGGGCCGTGCTGGCCCAGCTCGGGACGCCGGACATGCGGCTGCCGTTGCTCTACGCCATCACCGGCGAGCAGCGCTGGCCGTTGCCGGGCGCGCGCCTGGACCTGCTGAAGGTGGGCACGCTGCGTTTCGAGGCGCCCGACACCGACCGTTTCCCGTGCCTGCGCCTGGCCCTCGAGGCCGGCCGCATGGGCGGTACGGCGCCGATCACGCTCAACGCCGCCAACGAGGTGACGGTCGCGGCGCTGTTGCAACGGAAAATCGCTTACATTGAGGTGGCGGGGTATATCTCCGCCGCCCTGGACCGCCTGGCTGCCGGTCCCGTGCCCGACCTTGCCGCGGCGCTCGCTGCGGATCGAGAGGCGCGTCGGATCACCGCGGAACTCCTGGCCCGCGAGGGCGGTTCCACCATCTTGCGAGGTATGCATTGAACGGCGACCTGTTGATCACGATCCTGGCGAGCATCTTCACTCTCGGTCTGGTGGTCATCGTCCACGAGATGGGGCATTTCCTCGTCTGCAAGCTCTTCGGCGTCTACGTGAAGACCTTCTCGGTCGGCATGGGACCCAAGATCCTGGCCCGGCGCTGGGGCGAGACCGAGTACGCGCTTTCGCTGATCCCGTTCGGCGGCTACGTGAAGATGGCCGGCGAGGGGATGATGGAGGAGATCCAGGACACCGGCACGCTCGACCAGCGCAAGTACCCGCTGGGCACCGAGGCTGGCAAGGAGGAGCGCGCGGGCCAGGACGACGATATCCCGGCCGATCGCAAGTTCCTCAACAAGCCGGCCTGGCAGCGCATGCTGGTCTTCGTCGCGGGGCCGCTGTTCAATGTGGTCCTGGCATACGTCATCTACACGGGGCTGTTCCTGCATCAGGGCTTGCCGATCAACCCGATCACCGAGATCGGCGCGGTCGTGCCGGGGAGTCCGGCGGCCATGGCCGGGCTGCAGCCGGGGGATGTGGTGTTGTCGGTCGCGGGCGAACCGGTGGATGACTGGTACGCCATGCTCGAACATCTGGGCGAGTCCGCGGGGATCACCGCGGAGACCGAGCAGTCCCTGCCGGTGGTGATGACCGTCGACCGCGACGGCGCGGAGATCCCGGTGGAGATCCTGCTGACGCGCAACGAGACCAGCGGCGACTGGGTCCTGGGCTGCGACGCGCACGACAATCTGGTTGGCCGCGTGCAGCGCAGCGGTCCCGCCGATCGGCTCGGGCTGACGCACGGGGACCGCATCGTGGCGCTGGACGGGCGCGAGATCCTGTCGCACCGACAGGTGCTGGAAATCGTGCAGGCGTCGGCCGGGAAGCCGCTGGCGATTGCGTGGGAACGGGACAATCAGCGGTTCGAGGGCACGATCGAACCCGAAGCGTTCGAGATCATGCCGGACTCCACGGTCGGGCGGATCCACTACGAGCGGCTGCAGGAGAGCCGGAAGCTGTCGCTGGGCAAGGCGCTGATCCTGGGGCATCGCCAGACGTGGTACACCACCAGCCAGACCGCGGCCGAACTGGCGCGCTGGGTTCGCGAACGCATGGGCCTGGATTCGGTGGGCGGGCCGATCCGGATCGCCCAGGTGGCGGGTCAGATGGCGCGCTGGGGCTTCGACCGGTTGCTGGTGTTCATCGCCTTCTTCTCGGTCAACCTGTTCCTGCTCAACATGCTGCCGATTCCCGTGCTCGACGGCGGGCATGTGCTGTTCCTCGTCCTGGAGGTGTTGCGGGGCAAGCCCGTGGACGAGCGTGTGCAGGGGATCGCCACGCAGCTGGGCCTGATCATGCTCTTGCTTTTCATGACGGTCGTTCTGGTGCAGGATGGGGTCCGGGTCTTCACCGGCTGAGCGGTCAGTCGGTCTGATCCGGAGGCGCCGGCTGCGGCAGCGGATCATCGAGCCGGTCCGGGCGTGGAGCGTGGATCAGCGAGTCGGATTCCGCCGTCAGTACGCGGGTGATCAGGTTCTGGAGCAGGGCGGCGCGTTCGGGATCGACCGGAAGCGCGGCCTCGGCCTCGACGGCGGCGGAGTCTCCCCAGGCGGCGGCGAGGCTGTCGAGCAGGGCGACCCCGAGCACGGGGTCGGCCAGGACGACCGCGCGGGCGCGTTCGAGCACGACGTAGCGTTCGAGAAAGACACGCTCGCCGGCGTTCAGATCGTCGATCTCAAGGGGACTCTGGTTCTGATTGCAACCGACGAAAAGAGCGGTCACCATCAGGATCGGCAGCAGGCCGGATCGGCGCATCGTTGAAAACCTCCCGCGGCGCAAGATGCCGCGGACCAAATCAAACAGGCCCGACGCTCGGTCGGCAACGGGAAATTGCGGCAACACGCGCAGAAACACAGGTCCATCGGACGAGGTTCCCGCCTCCTGGCGTGGGCCGTGTGCGCCGTGTTGCTGTTGACGGCGGTGTCGGCGGCGGCCGACGAGGAGCTGGACTACGGCCTCGACCAGACCCGCCTGGCGCGCATCGAGATCGCCGGCAACGTCACCTTTCCCGACGGCGACATCAAGTCGATCCTGCGCCTGTGGGGGCGCAACTGGCGGCATCCGCTGTCGATCCCGAGCTATCGCCCCGACCTCATCGACACACAGTTGCGGCAGCTGCGAGGCTGGTATCGCGCCCGGGGATTCCACGACGTTACCGCCGCGCTGGACTCGGTGGGTGTGGACCCGGAACTGGGCGACATCCTCTACATCTCGATCGTCGAGGGACCGCGGACGTTCATCGACAAGGTGGAAGTCCACGGCGCGGGCCCGGTGACCGAGGACGCCCTGCGGCGCGTCCTGGCGCTGGTGGAGGGCGAGCCGGCGCCGGCGGACCTGAACGGTTTCGGTGAGGACATGTACCGCATGCGGCGTCTCTACTGGGAGCGCGCGCACCTGCGGGCCGCCATCGAGGCGGAGATGCGGATCGCCGAGACCGCGGTTCCGGACCGGCGCTCGGCCGTGGTCACGTACACCGTGCAGCCGGGTCCGGCTTACACCGTCAGCGGCGTGACCATCGTCGGCGACCGCGTCACCCGCCGCGACCTCATCTCCCGCGACGTGCGCCTCGAGCCCGGCGATTCCTACGACTGGCGCGAGGTCGAGCGGACGCGCCGGCGTCTGCTGCAGACCGCGCTCTTCCGCGACGTGAGCCTGACTACGAGCGACTGGGACACCGTCGCCCACACCGCTGCGTTGCAGGTGCGGGTCACCGAGCGCAAGCCGGCGTTCTACGAACTGGGCGTGGGTTTCGGCAGCCGCGAGCGGATCCGGGCGTTGGCCTCCTGGGGACACAACAATCTCTGGGGGAGCGGTCGGCGGCTCCAGCTCCGTCTGCGCGGCTACTGGAACGTCGAGGAGATCATCGGCCGGTCGCGCGCGTTCGAGGACGGCGATCTCAACTACCGCGCCGACGTCATCTACAGCAACCCGCATTTGCTCGGGCGCGACTATCCCTTCGACCTCAACGTATTCGGCAAGCGCGAGACGCGCGGCGAGTCGGGCCTGATCCAGAACACCTTCGGCTTTCTCGTGGGTACGCAGCGCCAGATCGATCCGCGCTGGATCAACCGGTTGGACTTCCGCCTGCGGGTCGTCGATCCGGAGGCCCACCCCCTGGCGCCGGGCGATCTCCAGGAGGATTTCGACGCCGCGGGCATCACCTCGACGCAGACCCGCTCGCTGATCCACACGCTCTTCTCGGAGGGCCGCGACGACGTCTTCAACCCCGAGTCGGGCCACTACTTCACGAGTCAGGTCGAGTTGGCCGGCGGCGTCCTGGGCGGCGACAACAGCTTCGTCAAGTGGAGCGGCGCGATCCAGCGCTACCGGCCGCTCCTGGGCGGCGTTCTCGCGGTGCGCCTGCGTCTGGGCGTGGTCCGGCCCTACGGTGCGTCGCGCGATCTCGGCAGCGCGGGCGTGCCCTACGACGATCGTTTCTTCGCCGGCGGCGCCTACAGCGTACGCGGCTATCGCGACAACGGACTCGGCCCGCAGATCACCGACCCCGACGAACAGGCGGAGATCGGCTGGGGCTCGGACGTGCCGTTGCCCGACGACCCCGCCCGCGGCGGCAACTACCAGCTCATCACCAACATCGAATGGCGGTTCCCGCTGCCGCTGCTGCGACGCTGGAATCTCAGCAGCGTCGCGTTCTTCGACGGCGGCAACGTCTGGGAGAATCTCGAAGACATCCACCTGAAGGGATTCCGCCTGCGCTCCTATCCCGAGGAGCCGGACGACCCCACCAGCACCAAGATCTGGGACTATCGTTACAGCGTGGGGACCGGCATCCGGCTGGACACCCCGTTCGGACCGTTCCGTCTCGACGTCGGCATTCCCCTGAAGCGCGCCCGCTACCAGGGACTGGAAAAGACCACCGTCGACGACCGCTGGCGGACCCACTTCTCGCTGGGTCACGTCTTCTGACCGGGAGCATGCTCGTGGCAAAACGACGCATCCGCTGGCCCGTCCTCGTTGCCACACTGCTGGTGGCCGGCGGCGTTGGTCTGCTCCTGGCGAAGCCGGGGATCCTGGCGTCCGCGGCCACGCACCTGATCAACCGTCAGCTCAAGACGAGCGTCAACGGCCATCTCCGAGTCGGCTCGTACCGGGTGCGTCCGTTCGCGGCGACGGCGGCGGCCTGACGCTGGTTGCGGTCGACACCCTCGAGGCGGATTTCCGGGTGCGGGAGCTGCTCGGCCGCACGGCCCGGCTGCGGCGGCTGGTCGTCGACGGCTTCGAGGTCTACCACAACGAGGGCTCGACGCTCGACGCCGGGCGCAAGACCTCGCCGCGCGTGCCGAACCTGGACATCGATTTCGCCGACCTGCAGCGCGGCCGGGTCGAGATCTCCGACAGCGAGGGACGGTTGCTCGAACGCATCGACCGCGTGGACTGGCGGGGCGAACTGCGCTCCGACGACGACCGGTTGCGGCTGATCACGCGCGGCGGTCGTCTGGAATGGCCTTCGCGCGACGCGGTCCTGGACCGCATCTACGGCGACCTGACCATCGAAGACGCCGGTGTCCGCGTGGACAACCTGGGTGCGGCGTGGAACGAGGGCCGGGCCACGGTGTCGGGCAGCATGGGCGAAGCCGGTGTCGATCTGCACGCGATCGGACGCAACCTCTCGGCGCTCGAGGTATCGGAGCTGGTCGGCATCCACCTGGACTTCGAGGCCGTCGGCGACATCGACTGTCGCGTCACCGTCCGGGGCGACACGATCGGGTTCGCCGGCGATTTCACCGGACAGTTCGACGCCTGGGAGCTCGACGGCGTCCGCTGCGAGGCCGTGATCGTGGACGGATTCGCGAATTTCGAGACCCTGCGCGGCGGCGTGGGCGGCGCGTGGTTCGACGGCCGTCTCGAGGTGGACGCCCGCGAGCACGACGACACGGTGATCACCATCGTCGGCGAGGGGCGCGACCTGGACCTGCGCGCCGGCCTGATCCCCGGCGTCGCGTCCGAGGACCTGCCGCGCACCGCGGGGCACGGCTGGCTCGAGATCGTGCACACGGTGCGCGACGAGGCCACGCGCGTGCGCGGTCGCCTGCTCGACGGCGAGATCGAGATCATGCCCTTCGACACCTGTCTGGTGGACGTCTGGGCCGACGGCGACAGCCTCCATTTCCACGACATCGATCTGCGTCGGGGCAGCGTGCGGGCACGGCTCGTCGGCAGCAGCGATCGCGACGAGAATTTCAACGGCTCCCTGAAGCTGACGGTGGACGACCTGCGCGATCTGCCGGCAGGCTGGGGCTGGCCGGAGATCACCGGTCGCCTCGAGGGGCAGGTCGCGGTCAGCGGGCCGATCGCCGAGCTGGGCGTTGCCGGCGGCGTGCGCTTCGATCAAGCCGCGATGGGGCCGGTGGCGCTGTCTTCCGGCGAGGCGTCGGTCGTGGGCGAGCGCGTTCTGGGCGAGGACTGGACGATCAGCGCCGCGGCGTCCGGCGACGGTTTCGGCGTGGCGACGGTGCCGCTGGGACGCTACCTCTTCTGGACGCGCGCCGAAGCGGCGAGCGTGTCGGTGGATTCGTTCCGCACGGTGCGCGGCGACACCGTTTCCAGCTTCCGCGGTCGTGCCGACATCGGCGACGGCGACGCCCAGGTCGCGATCGACCGTTTGAGCGTGGCGTTCGCGGGCAACGACTGGCACACCGACCGACCGGTCGAGGCGACGATCGGGGCGGGGCTGCTGCGGGTGCCGCGGCTGCGTCTGGAATCGGCGCAGGGCAACCTGGCCGCGGTCTGCGACTACCGCGCGGCGGACAGCCTCCTGTCCGGCCGCCTCCAGTTGACGAACTTCGATCTCAACCTGCTCGACGTCTTCGTGCGCGAGGAACTGCGCGTGGGCGGACGCGCCACCGCCGTGGTCACCGCTTCGGGTCGGCCCGAGGCGCCGGAGATCATGGTGCGGGGTGGTCTGGTCGGCGCGTCTTTCCCGCTGGCGCGGGTCGACACGCTCGGCGTGGCGGCGCGTTTCCAGGCGGGCGTGGTCGATCTGGACACGCTCGCGGTCGTCAGCGAATTCGGCAGGGTCGGCGTGCGGGGTTCGGTGGCGCACCCCGGCGCGGGCGTCGCGGATTTCTGGCGCGGCGCGGACCTGGATCTCGACGTGCAGGTGATCGACGGCGACTGGGCGTTCCTCGAGCAGTTCGAACTGGAGGCGCTCGAACGCCTGGGGGGACGCGTGCGGGGCGATCTGCGCGTGACCCGGACCACGGACGAACCGCTGGTCGTCGGCGAGCTGGACAGTGCACCATTCCAGTTCCAGTGGCTGAAATTAGACCGGCTCACCGGCAACGTGCGGGCCGAGCGCGGACAGCTCGCGCTGGGCGACCTGCAGGGCAACCAGGACCAGCTGCGCCTGGAAGGCCGCCTGGAGATCCCGCTGCGTTTCGACCTTTTGTCCGAGCCGATCACGCCCGAGGGCGGGCCGTTCTACGCGCAGTTGCGGATCCCGGCCGGCAGCGACCTGGGGCCGCTGGTGTCGGCGACCTCGGCGTTCACGCGCTTCAGCGGTCGCGGCGAGGTGGAACTGATCGTCTCGGGACCGCTCGCGCATCCGCGGTACCAGGGTGACGTGACGCTCGACGACGTGGGGTTCGTGTTGCGCGGCAACGAGGAGATCTTCCATGATTGCCGGGCGCGAGGCGTGTTCCGCAACGACCTGCTCATCGTCCAGGAGGTCCGCGGCCGGGAAGGTCTGAAGGGCGAGTTCGCAGGCGCGGGCACCGTCACCTTCGACGGGCTCGTGATGAAGACCTGGGACATCAACTTCACGGCCGACCGCTTCCTGGTCGCCTCGATCCCGGATCTGCGGGCGCTCGTCAAGACGCGCAACGGGCGGCTGCTGGGCGTGCCGGTGGGGCCGGACAGCACGCTGGTGCCGAAGTTCACGGGCGACGTCGAGGTGGTCAAGGGGCTCTACACCGGGAACTTCGCGGCGCAGGGCGGCGGCGCCGATCCCACGCTCGGCAACGTGGCGCCGGACTGGCTCGCGGACCTGCGCATCATCGGACCGGCGCGGTCGACGCGGATCGTCAACAACACCATGGAACTGGACGTCTCGGGAGACGTCACCCTGGTGCGCGACGCCGACGGCATGGTCCTGCACGGCGGCATGACCATCGACACCGGTCGTTTGCCGGTGTTCAACAACACCTTCACCGTGGTGCGCGGAGGACTGGATTTCAGCCGCGCCGTCGGTGTCATTCCCAACGTCGACATCGATGCGGAAACCCGCGTTCGTCTCTTCAGCCAGAACACCGGCACCAGCGTGGTCGAGCGGTTGACGGTCCACGCGAGCGGTCCGGCCAGCGCCATGGAGATCGGGTTCAGCAGCGAGAGCGGCTACCCGCGCGAGGCCGTCGAGCGTATGCTGATGGGACTGACGCCGTATCCGGACGAGCAGGGCGACCAGAGTGCTCTGACCAACGCCTCGATCGGCGCGGGATTGAACATCCTGGAGCGCGAGATCGCCCGCGAGATGGACATTTTCGACACCGTGGAGATCGACCAGATCCAGCGACAGGAGGCGGGCGCGACCGGGCTGGATCCGCTCATCGGGGTCGGCAAGTACGTGGGATCGGACCTCTACATCAAGTATGCGCAGGGGCTCAACCAGAACGACCGCGACATCCTGATCGAGTACCAGATCACCAATCACCTGCTGTTGCAGACCGAGATCCGCCGCCGGATCGACGAATACCAGGGCGATGCGACGTACAACCTCGACCTCAAATATCGTTTCGAGTACTAGCCGGCTCCTGCTGGTGCTCGGTGTGCTGCTGGCGGCCGTGCCCGCGG
>CAZJMO010000042.1:13074-14289 GCA_964547085.1 uncultured Fibrobacteraceae bacterium
GGACCGACCCACGCCTCTCGCGCGGCGACGGCGTGGCGGCGCTCGACGTGGCGGACGTGACCGCGCTCGGGAGGCGGTCCGGCAAGGCCACGGTGCAGCCCCGCAGCCTCGAGTGGCAGGTGCTGACCACGCCGCACTTCGACCTGCACTTCCACGACGGCGCCGAGGAACTGGCCGTCCGCGCCTCGATCATCGCCGAGCGCGCGTACAAGGAATATGCCGACCGCCTGGACCGCGACCTGCCGTTCCGCGTCCCGTTCATCCTCTACTCGAGCCACGAGCAGTTCGCGCAGACGAACATCGCCGACTACCTGATCGGCGAGGGCACCGGCGGATTCTCCGAGCCGTTCCGCAACCGCGTGGTGTTGCCCTACGGCGGTTCGCACGCCGACTTCGTGCACGTGATCCGCCACGAGCTGGTCCACGTCTTCATGTTCGACATGGCCTTCGGCGCGCGGTCGGCCGACCTCGGTCGCAACACCTTCTTCCACATCCCGCTGTGGTTCGCCGAGGGCGTGGCCGAGTGGCTCTCGTCGGGCTGGGACGCCGGCGCCGACATGGTCATCCGCGACGCCACGATCAACGACTACCTGGCGCCGCTGGAGTACACCAGCGGCTACATGGTCTACAAGCAGGGCCAGGCCGCGATGCGCCTGCTCTCCGAGCGCTACGGTCCCGAACAGCTGAACGCCTTCTGGCTCGCGGTGGGTCGCTACCGCAGCGTCGAGCGCGCGTTGTCGCGCACCTACGGGCTGGACATGAAGGCGCTGAACCGTCTCTACGCCCGCGACCTGCGGGCGCGATACTGGCCCGGCTACAGCGACCTGGAACAGCTGGACGACATCGCCCGCCCGCTCACCGGCCGCGACCGGGACGAGCCGAGCTACCACGGCCGGCCGGCGCTGAATCCCGACGGCGACCTGGTGGCGTGCTTCACCACCCGCGAGGGCTTGCTCGACCTCTACCTCCTGTCGGCGATCGACGGGCGCGAGATCCGCCGCCTCGGACGCAGCCAGCGCGCCAGCCGCTTCGAGAGCTTTCACAGCTTCAGGTCGGGTCTGAGCTGGTCGCCGGACGGCCGCGAGGTCGTGCTGGTGGCCAAGAGCGACAACCGCGAGACGCTGCACACGATCGACGTGGCGAGCGGGGACGTGACGCGGCGTAGTACCTTCCCATCATTCCCAATGGCATCAGATCCCCCAGCCAGGAGTAAAA
>CAZJMO010000043.1:0-4792 GCA_964547085.1 uncultured Fibrobacteraceae bacterium
TCGTCGTGACCGTCGGCGGCGTCGTTGTCGATACCGAGGATTTCGAGGATGAGGTCAGTGACAACTGGATCCCCGTTCTCGATCCGGGTGTCGGCGACTTCGCGGCTCTGTACACCAACCTGCAGGATGCGGATCCTTGCCGGACCAACTTCAGCCCGCAGGCTGCTTTCGTGGACAACGGCGTCGTTGTTCCCGGAACCGGCGGTTCGCCGTGTGTTACCTGGTGCTACGGCCCCGGTGGCTACATTGTGAATAACACGGGTGGCGTCATGGGCCCGGATTTCCACATCAACAACATCATCATCAGCCCCGTGGTCGACTGGCCGGCGGGTGTCGATGCTGCGTACATCGAATTCGGCGTGTTCCGTCATGAGGAACTCGGCGATTACGCGACGTGGCCCGGCATGTTCCACCAGTGGCATGTTCGTTCGACCGCTGATGCGGTCAACGAGCCTCTGAGTGCCAAGCCCTGGGTGAACCGTAACTTCGTGCAGTACGGTGGCCCGGACTACATGCGCCAGAACGAGGACGTGACCGACCTGATGGCTCCTGGCCGCACCGAGATGCAGCTGGGCCTGCGGGTCATCGAGTACGGTTACAACTGGGGCTGGACCGGTACCGACGGTACCCCGGCGCCGTACTTCGACAACATTCAGATCGTTGCCTACCCGTTCGCGGGTCCTGGCATCTCCGCTCGTGAGATCGACCTTGCCAACGACAACTTCCCGGCTCAGGGTGACCTTGACTTTGTGAACCTGGAAAACAACGTGATCCGGTTCGACTCAGCCATCGACATCTCGGCCCCGGATGACGGCTTGAACGATCCCGGCGACTCGATCTGGTTCGACATCGCGGCTATTCGTGCCGGCTCCACGCTGAACGACATGCCGAAGATGTACGTCCGGATGAAGGCCAACCCCATCTTTGATGGCGTGCGCGTTCTGCCTGCGAACTTCACGCAGACCGGCGACATCATCGAGGGTTGGGTCTATGGCGATACCACGTACAACGCGAACCTCGCAGTGATCGAAGATCGTTACAACTTCGATCTGCCTGATGGCCCGACCGAGGGCGAGACGGATGCGCCGTTCTTCTTCCCCGGTGATGTGATTCATTACTTCATCGAGGCTCAGGACCTTTATAATGGCGAAATCGGTACGACCCTGATTCCTGGTGACACCACCGGATTCGCCAGCTTCAACCACGACCTGCAGTTCAACAGCAACTTCATCGTTCGCGGTCTGCCTACCATGTTCACGGCCACGGCTGGCGACCAGCCGACGGTCCTGTTCTGGAACGACTTCGCAGCCCGTGGCGGCGAGAACGAGTGGCTGTACGCTCTGCAGCAGCTGGGCTTCAAGGAGAGCGTCGACTACGACGTGTACTTCACCAACGGTCCTTCGTCTGGTGTGGGTAACGGTCTTGGTGGCCGTGCGACCAGCACCGTGCTGGCCGGCTACAACACCCTGCTGTACACGGCTGGTGACCTGTCCGTGAACCTGCTGTCCAACGGCGATGACGCGAACGATGCGGGCCCGGATCTGACCGTCGTCAGTGAGTGGTTTGCTCGTGGCAACAAGAACGCGTTCATGACTGGTGATGACCTTGTGACCGGTCTGACCGATGCTGGTTCCGACGGCACGGCGTTCATCAACAACTACTTCAGCGTCAACCTGGTTGACGGAAGTATCCTGAACTACATCGGCAACCAGACTGCTCCGTTGGTCGTGGCTGCCGATGCTAACGGGATCATCGCTAGCGTCGACAAGTGGGTCGCTTACGGTGGCTGCCTCGGCATCAACACGTTTGACGCCATTGAGGCCGTCGGTACCGCCCAGAAGATCGCTGGCTTCGCGAGCCCCGGCACCGAAGTCGACGGTTATGACTACGCTGCGGCGATCTACAACGTCAACGCCGCGAGCAACACTCGCGTCGTGCTGATGCCCTACGACTTCATGTTCCTGTACAACGCTCCTGGCTGGGTTCCGCCTGCGGGCTCCGCCGGGATGGCTGCGCGTACTGTGATTCTCCGGGACATCCTCGATGTCTTTGGCGAAGCCGGTACCTCGATTCCGGTCGACGTGCTGCCTAGCGCCGTGCTGAGCGTGAGCAACTATCCCAACCCCTTCAACCCGACCACCACCATCAAGCTGAACCTGCCCAAGACGGGCCAGGTCAGCGTGAAGGTGTACAACGTCCGCGGCGAGCTCGTCCGGACCCTGCGTGATGAGTCCATGGCCGCTGGTGCCTACGACATCATCTGGGACGGCAAGTCCGACCAGGGTAGCCAGGCTGCTTCCGGCGTCTACTTCTACGAGACGCGCGCCAACGGCCAGGTCAAGGTCAACAAGATGGCCCTCGTGAAGTAACTCTTCACGGTCCCATCGGACCTATGGGCGGCGGTTCCTTCGGGGGCCGCCGCCTCTTTTTTCACTGATCCGGCCTTTGTGGGCACAATACGGCCATGTCGGGCAAACCCGAAGTTGACACTGGTGCGGCGTAATCCCTATATTTCAAACGCGTTCATGAGGGATCCAAAGGTGTCGGCCGTGCCCCTGGTCAGCATCTTCGCGTTAAGCTGTTTGCCCCCACCGAAACGGCCCGTGATCCCCGCACGATGGCCCCAATGCCCGAGGGAGCGCTGACCACATGTGGAGCTCGAGACACGTCCTCGTAACCCTCTTTCTCTGCCTCCTCGCCGGCTCCCTGCTATTCGGGTGCCGAGCATTCGAGCCTGAGGCAGTCATCGTCAACAAGAACCCCGAAACCTACATCATCGGCGCACCGGCCGAGACGTCGGGAGCGTACTTCCACTTCCACGTCTACTGGTACGGCACCGACGCCGACGGTTTCGTGGAGCGGTACGTCTGGGCCCTGACGGACACGTCGACGCAGGATCCGGAGACGGACGAGGACGAGGAGGATCTCCGCTTCAACCCGGAGACCAACATCTCGACGCTGGAGATCGGGACCTGGACCACCCGCACCGATACGGTGTTCGACTTCCGGATCAACCAGGGCGCGATCCTCTCGAACGACATGACGCTCCACATGGTGGCCATGGACGACCGCGGCGATTTC
Source organism: uncultured Fibrobacteraceae bacterium (assembly GCA_964547085.1). Classification (GTDB taxonomy): domain Bacteria; phylum Krumholzibacteriota; class Krumholzibacteriia; order LZORAL124-64-63; family LZORAL124-64-63; genus Glo-17. The sequence goes on from CAZJMO010000043.1 coordinate 3,082, forward strand.
GATCGTACGCCGGCGCGGCTGCACTTCTTCAGCAACGCCCTGGGCAACCCGGCGGTGCAGTTCTACCGCGGCGAGATCGCGGGCGGGAACGAGTTCGCGGATTACGACACGGTGGCGTACGGCGAGCCTCTGTTCCTGCAATGGTCGGGCACGACGCCGAACATCCAGGCTTACGATCCGGTGCTCCTGGCAGCCCGGGACACCGTGCCGCCGGTCGATGGACTGATGGGTTACAAGTGGCGGTTGCCGGACTTCTCCGACTGCAACGACGCCCAGGAAGACTGCTGGAACCCCAAGGATTTCGACGAGGCGGCCGGAGACAGCTTCAGCTATTTCGGTAACATCACGGAGCTGAAATTCCTCAACGACGATTCCGGGACGGGTGTCTTCTCCACCAAGCTCGGGGCGCAGACGATCTCGCTGCTCGTCAACACGCTCGACGTGGCGGGCGTGGAGGTTCCCGCGATCAAGCAGACCCTGCACATCGTCGTCAACTACGACCCCGACACCCGCATCGTCCGGGGGGAGCCGGAATTCGATCAATACGGCACCGGCCCGGACAACACCCGGTATCCGTACTACCAGGTGTTCCACGGCGACGAAAAGGGCTACTACCACTTCTCGGAAGGGGACACCGTCCCCGACCGCGCCTACGTCGTCTTCAAGGCGCTGGGCTGGGACGACCGGCGCGACGAGATCGTGAACACGGCCTCCAATGAACTGACGTTCCAGGGGCAGTTCATCGCCGGTCAGAACATGCGGATCGACGGCGTGTACTTCGAGTTCGCGACCAGCTACAGCGACACGCATTCAACACCCGAATGGACCGCCGACCTGCCGACGGATGTCTCGCACGATACGCTCGGCTTCCAGGTGGGCCCGTTTAACTACGACGTGGTGATGCGCGCGGTGGACGAGCAGGGAACCCGTGACGGAACGGCCGACACGTTCAGCTTCGTGGGCAACTACCCGCCGTGCGTGCAGTGCGTCGAGATCGTCAACCCTGAGCACGATCCGGGTTACTCGTACGAGGATCCGTGCTGGAACAGCGACTGCTTCGACGGGGTCGCGGATCTGACGGTTTATGATCAAGAGGATCCGCGATACGACCCGGCGGGTGATCCGGCGATCGCCTGGGTGAAGCCCAGCGTCGAGAGCCAGAACATGTGGGTGAATCCCTCGACCGGCGACGTGGCCTTCGAAACGCCGCTCAGTCCGGTGGGCTATTTCCCGGTGTCTTCGAGAAGCTACTACTATCTGGTGTATCTGCACGGCAAGGACAACAACCGGGAACACTGGAGCGACGACGGCGATCGCGCGAAAGACCGCATCAAGGGCTGGCGTTACCAGATCGACTACGAGGGTGATCCCGGGAACGGTCTTCAGGACGGTGGCGGACTCGACAACATCTCGTTCCTGTCCGGCTACAATGTCGAACTCGCAGGCTGGCCTGAGAATCCGATCGAGTCGGATATCTGGGTGGAGTCGGACTCCGGCGTGTGGGCCCTGAGGGTCGAGGTGATGGTCCCGAGAATCGCTCCGAACGTTGATCAGTTCTGGACGATCATCAAGTCGATGAACGGTGTTATCACCGTCCCGGCTGACGATACCGAGGAGGCGATCCTCGCCTGGCAGGCGGAACCAGAGGTCCAGCAGGCCTATCGTTTCTGGAAGCTGTGCTTCAAGCAGCTGACGCCTGGAACGGTGAGCG
>CAZJMO010000043.1:4802-14244 GCA_964547085.1 uncultured Fibrobacteraceae bacterium
AAGTGCACATGGCGGGGCGAGACCAACGCATACCATTACTATCAAGGGACGCGGGTTCCCAATCCGAACGGCCGATCCTGCATTCCCAAGGCGTACCAGCAGGAAGACGGGCCGCTTGAGCAGGGGATGCTTGATCTGGAGACCTTCACCGCCTACAGCGACAATCGCCGTCCGACGGTCAAGCATTTCGACCTGAACTATTATATGACCGGTTCGGATGTACCGATTACCGGTGCCACGGATCCCCCTGGCTGGATCTCTATGGACGGCAAGCAGGCGAACTGGCGTTAGACCACTGTTGCGGCCGGAAACTTATCCCGGCGGGAGGACTTGAGAGATGGCGAAGCGAATCACGGCAGCGAGCCTGATGCTCGGGACCATGCTGGCGCTGTTGCTGGCGCTGGGATGCGGTCCGGACACCGAACTGACCGGCTCCGAGATTCCCAACACCTTGCCTGATACCGAGGTCACGGCCCGTCCGCCCGACATTCTCGAGGCCGGCTTCGTCGTGGAATTCCACTGGTCGGGATTCGACGCCGACGGTCGGATCGAGCGCTACCAGTGGAAGATCAGCGACAACGGGACCGATGGGATCAGCGTGCAGGACACCCTCACGTTCGATCCCGCGACCGGCGATACGTTGAATCCCTGGTTCGACACGGTCTCCACTGATTCGATTTTCCTGGTCTCGGCCGACATTCCCGATTTTCCCGCAGACAGCGGCAACCTGAACCGGAGCTACCAGACGCACTCGTTCTGGGTCCGGGCGGTCGACGAGGACGGCGGTGTCGATCCTACGCCGGCCCTCATCAGCTTCAACTCGACGACCCTGCTGCCGGACATCCTGATCACCGGGCCGACAAGCGTCAAGGGGCAGACCCAGGGCGTCTCGTTGCCCAAGACGGTGACGATCCTGTACACCGGGACCGATCCGGATCTGGACGTGGGGATTCCCACCAAGGTGCGCTACCTCTGGAAAAAGGCGCTCGTGCCGGGCAACACCTACGCGGAAACGGAAAACGCATTCCGGCAGAACCTCGATTATCTCGTGTCCTTCGACGACTCGCTGTGGACCGAGTGGGCCCCATACGACAACAATGAAGAGACGCGCAAGGTGGTGCTGGAGGATCGGCAACAGCTCGAACAAAATCCGTTCGCCCCCAACGAGATGCGCCGCATCTTCTATGTCTTCGCGCTCCAGGCGCAGGACACTGCCGGGGCCGTGAGTATCGGCCGTGCGTACGGCCGCCAGGTGGGGAACGTCGCGATCGGGACGGGTTTCGCGCCGGAACTCACGGTTCTCGAGACGTTCCTGGGCGAGTACGAGGGGACTGGCCAGTACCAGCAGACGAACCTGGATATCGCCGCCGGTCAGGAACTCAACTTCTCGTGGACGGCGGACGCCAGTGGCTACGCAGGCGAGATCGAGAGTTTCCGCTACGGCTGGGATGTGGCGGATGTGAACGACGACAACGACCCCGGCTGGGCGGTTCTGCCCGGCAACTCGAGCCAGCATCGCCGGGCGGCGGCGATCAGCTTCCCGAGCAACGTCCATACGCTGACGATCGAGGCGAGGGACAACTCCCGGCAGCTCAGCCGTCGCTCCATCATCCTGAACGTGGTGCCGGTGCCGAGTCCCGAGAGTCAGGCTCCGCTTCTTTACGTGGATGACGTGAAGGATTCGGACAACAACAGTTGGCCGTCGTCGGGCGGTACGCCGTTGGACCGCGACGAGTATCGTGACGCCTTCTGGATCAGCACGCTGAGCGGCCCCGGCGGCGTGCAGGGATTCAACGAGACCGAGCACTCGGTCGACGCCGAAAACGAGCAGGTCAAGTATCGCGACGTCGTCAACTATCAGACGTTGCTGTGGACGGGACGCTGGGTCAGCGGTTCGAACAGCGCCATCGGCAGGGATTTCCGGCCGGCCAACAGTGCGCAGACCGGGGACCAGGATCAGTACATCTGGCTCCAGCCGTATCAGAAGAACGTGGGGAACGTGCTGTACTCGAGCGCCGGCGCGATGAATGCGTTCCTGGCGGAATCGCCGTACGAGTTGCCCATCGTCTTCGAATCCCGCGAGGGTAGCCCCACGACGGGATACGACAGCATTCATGAGAGCGATGTCCGGCGCGGATTCGGGGAACGCGAACTGCCGGACGGCACGGTCATCCAGGTGGGGCTCTACCGGTATCCTTATCTGACGATGGGGGTGTCGGTCATCGACCTGATGTCTCCGATTCGGGCGTACACCCTGTACGACACCGGGCAACTCGTCAGCTTGCAGCGCAAGAAGGCCTGTGTGGCCATGAAGGGCATCACGCTCGACCCGGATTTCAAGGCGCGGTACATGCCGGGTGGAAACGTGTTCCCGGACACCATCTGGTCGGACCCGACAATTGATCACGCGGACGAGGTCTTCCCGGCTGATCGTGACGTGCTGGAATACTCGTATGTCTGGAGCAACGACGAGTTCTACAACGCCGATGTCGCCCAGCGAGGAACATTGTACACGATCCAGGGCGCGGATGGTTCGTACCCCGAGTGCGAGGGTCCCTGCGTCGAGGCGATGTTCAAATCGATCTCCCGCTTCGACTGGATCCAGGTGAGCCGTCAGCTCGTCGATCCCGACGACACCTGGCCGGAAGGTTCCTACGATAGCTACGAAGCCCTGGCCAATTACTGCGGTCCGAAGGCCCTCGATCTGACCCGTGAAAACGCGGTCACGAATGACCAGACCGTGGCCTTCATCGCCAGGAAGACCGCTGTGAGCAAGCCGAGCCAGGTCGGCGATGTCGTCTTCGGTTTCGACGCGTACCGCTTCGACAACCCGGAGATGACGAAAGTCGTGCGTTGGGTGCTCGGCGAGCATTTCGGCTTGATCATGAACCCCTAGTGCATCTCGGAATCGGCGGCCGCCCGCGACCAAGCCGGCGGCCGCCGACCGACGACAGGGCAACCACCAAGGCAAAGGTAGGCATGAGCATGTTTTTCGGGACGACGGGTCGCTTCACGGCCGGTTTCCTCATTCTCCTGGTTCTGCTGGCCGGCTCCGTCGCCTGGGCGCAGGAGGAACAACCGGAAGACGGCTGTACGCTGCCGCTGGCGGTTCCCGCTGCGAGCGAGATCCAGATCGAATTGCAGCCTTCGGGGCGCGGTCCCGGACTGCTGTTGACGTGGCCGCAACCCGATGACGCCGCGTCGACCTGCTACTCGCTGATCGACACGGCGGGGATCGGCGTGGATATCGAGGCAGGCGGCGTCTATATCGATGCGTTCGATCGCACGCTCGAATTCGAGTTCACCGCGTCGGGTGTGGTGGGTGACCAGACGAAGGACCGGTTCACGTGTTCCTGGAACAACGCGAACTCGTCGCGGACCGGCACCATCGGCGGCGACATCAACCTCAGCAACACCGGCGGTATGTGGATCCGGGACGATCTGGGGATCTGGACGCAGCGGAACGCCGGGTTCCCGGCGTATCTCCCTTACACCAACCTCGTGGACATCGCCGCCACGAACGACGGCGCGATGGTCGCGATCCTGTCTGCGGGCGCCAAAGCCGAAAACGACCCGATCGGTGTCTATCGCCTGTCGGACGAGGGCTCCTGGGTGGAGGTCGGTGCGGAGACCTTCGGCGACTCGCGAAGTCTGACGACGCTGGCCATGGATCCCGCCGACGCGAACCGCTTCGCGATCGGGTCGCGGAAGGATGGACTGTTCGTAACCAACGACGGCGGTGCGACGTTCACCCAGTGGACGACGAATCTTTTCCCCGATGCGGAATCATACCCTGAGGGTTTCCTCGTTTCTGCTGTCCTGTGGACGGACACGCGTCTCTACGTGTCCGTGCGGTACCTGGGAACGGTCGTCTCGAACGACGGCGGCGCCAGTTTCACGCTCCTCGAAAACCTCGTCGTACCCGACGGCAACGGCGGCACGCAGGTCCCGTACGTGCGCAGTCTGCTCGAGGATCCGGCCGACGCGGACCGTATCCTCGTCGGTCTGACGAGCAACGGGATCTACGAATCCCTCGACGCCGGCTCGACCTGGACCGCGCTCGACGGTAACTACCAGTTGCTCGACGACGGCGATGCGAGCGACGATCCGGAGGCGGACGCGGCCAAGACGGTGCTGGCGATGTCGCTCGATCCCGGGGACGGCGACATCATCCTCATGGGAACGCTCGCGCAGGGGCTCTGGTTAACGACGGACGGGGGCGCCAACTGGATCGAGGCGGACACTCCGTTCATCGACGAGGCTCTGTTCGTCACCAAGCCGCAGGTGTGGAGCATTGTCCGGCGTGGCGGAGAGTTGCTGACGAGCGCGGATGGTTTCGCGCTGATGGAATCCGTCGATGGCGGCGCGACGTGGACCGAACTGGCCGACCAACCGGTCAACCGGAAGTCGCATCGCTTGTTGAGCGTGGAGGAGGGGATCCTGCGTCCGAGTCTTTCGGGCGGCATCTACGTTCCGGGAACCGTGTTGCGGGTCAGTGATACGCTGGACAAGCGCCGGACCGACGCGGAATACGCGGATCTGGATCTGGGTCTGACGCTGGCTTTCAACTCGGGCGAGATCGTTCTGCAGGACGAGGACGGTGACGGCGCCGTGGAAACCCGGGTATTCCGGTTCGTGGCCCAGGATTATCAGGGCTGGGTGGTCTGGCGCTCCGACAGCGACGACCCGGACAACATGGCGATGATCGGTCGGTTCGACAAGAACAACCCGGAGACGTGCATCGAAGGCTTCTGCGGCGACGACAACTTCCGGTTGTTGCCGAACTGTTTCTCGGAACGGCGCGCCGCGTGCTTCGACCGATCGACGCCGGGCGTGATCAAGTTCTACGATCAGGATATCTACAACGGGTTCTCCTATTTCTACGCCGTGACGCCGTTCGATTACGGTGATGTCTCGCTGGTTGTCGATCCCGTGGCCCTGGCTTCGCCGATGATCTTCCCGGCGCGGTATCCGGATGATCCGAACGCTGAGGGCGAGGGCAATCGCAAGGCGATCCAGGTCAATCTGGATGCCGCAGCTGCGATCGACGGCAAGGAGATCTACGTCTACCCCAACCCGTTGCGTCGCGGGTCGGGTATCCAGGGAAGCGAGGGCGAAGAGGTCGTATGGACCAACTTGCCCGAGGAGAGCAAGATCCAGGTGTTTTCGCTGGCGGGCGACGAGATCGTCGAACTGCCGACGGCGGATCGTCCGCAGATCGGTGGGAACATCTACTGGATCACGCGCAACGACGACAACAAGGAACTCGCTTCGGGCATCTACATCTGGCGTGTGGTCATGCCCGAGCGCGGCGATTTCTGGGGTAAGCTGGTCATCATCCGCTGATCCGGCCGACCCTGTATTCTGTGCGGCGCCGGCATGAGTCGGCGCCGCGGTTTGTGACGGAACGGGCTTGTGTCCGTCGGTGCCGTGGCTATACTGGAGCCACGAACGCCCGGAAGGTCCGAATGCGTACCGAAAACCCCCCGTCTGCTGATTGGACGGTGGTTCCCCGAGGAGGAATGATGAGCGAGAAGAAGGTCTATTTTTTCGGTGACGGTCAGGCGGACGGCAAGGCCGAGATGAGGAACCTGCTGGGTGGCAAGGGCGCCAACCTGGCCGAGATGACGACCCTGGGCGTGCCCGTGCCTCCCGGATTCACCATCACCACCGCCGAGTGCACGGCGTATCAGGATTCCGGCAACCTTTCGGACGCCCTCAAGGACGAGGTCCGAGGTGCACTGGCGCGTGTCGAGACCATCATGAGCAAGACCTTCGCCGCCGCCGGCGACCCGCTGCTGTTCTCGGTCCGCTCGGGAGCCCGCGTATCCATGCCCGGTATGATGGACACCGTGCTGAACCTGGGCCTGAACGACGAGACGGTGAAGGGCCTGGCCGCCAAGAGCGGCAACGAGCGCTTCGCCTACGACAGCTATCGTCGGCTGATCCACATGTACGGCAACGTCGTCATGGGTGTCGACGGCGAGCATTTCGAGGACGCGATCGACACCCTCAAGGACAAGCGCGGCGTCAAGGTCGACAACGAACTGACCACGGCCGACCTGCAGGATCTCATCGCCAGCTACAAGGCCATCGTCGAGCAGCATGCCGGTGCGCCGTTCCCGACGGATCCCTGGGAGCAGCTCTGGGGCGGCATCGCCGCGGTGTTCAAGAGCTGGGGCGTGGCGCGCGCCATCGAGTACCGCCGCATCCATCGCATCCCCGAGAACTGGGGCACGGCGGTCAACGTGCAGACGATGGTCTACGGCAACCTGGGTGACGACAGCGCCACCGGCGTAGCCTTCACCCGCGATCCCTCGACCGGCGAGAACCGCTTCTACGGCGAGTTCCTGATCAACGCGCAGGGCGAGGATGTCGTCGCCGGCATCCGGACGCCGCAGCAGATCAACAAGGCCGGCCGTGAGACGCTGCCTGCCGGCCACGAGGCCAAGGCGCTGCCGACCATGGAAGACGCCATGCCGGAGCTCTATCTGGAACTGGCTGCGATCCGCGACCGCCTCGAGAAGCACTACCGCAACATGCAGGACGTCGAGTTCACGATCCAGGAGGGTCGGCTCTGGATGCTGCAGACGCGGAACGGCAAGCGCACCGGCGCGGCGGCCATCCGCATCGCCGCCGAGATGGAGGCCGAGGGCCTCGTCGACATCAAGCAGGCGTTGATGCTCGTGGAGCCCGATCATCTGGATCAGCTCCTGCACGACCAGATCGATCCCGAAGCCGAGCTGGACATTCTCGCCTCCGGGCTGCCGGCCTCGCCGGGCGCGGCGCAGGGCAAGATCATGTTCACGGCCGAGGACGCGGTCGCTGCGGCCGATCAGGGTGACAAGGTCGTCCTGGTCCGTCGTGAGACCAGCCCCGAGGATATCGCCGGCATGAACAAGGCCGCCGGCATCCTGACCAGCCGCGGCGGCATGACCAGCCACGCGGCGGTGGTGGCCCGCGGCATGGGCAAGCCCTGTGTCGCCGGCTGTGGCGATGCGTTCGTGGACGCCGCCAAGAAGGTGCTCAAGATCGGTGACCGGACGTTCGGCGAGGGCGACATCATCACGCTCAACGGCTCCACCGGTGCGGTGATTGCCGGCGCGCCGGCCCTCGTGCCGCCGCGGATGGACGATTCGAACCTGGCCAAGGTCATGGGCTGGGCCGACGGGATTCGTCGCCTCAAGGTCCGCACCAACGCCGACACGCCGCACGACAGCCGTCAGGCGCGCGAGTTCGGCGCCCAGGGCATCGGCCTGTGCCGTACCGAGCACATGTTCTTCGGCGAGGACCGCATCCGGCGCATGCGCCAGATGATCCTGGCCGAGGGCGAGACCGCCCGCCGCGAGGCGCTGGAGTTCATCCGGCCGCTGCAGCAGGAGGACTTCGAGGGCATCTTCGAGGCCATGAACGGTCTGCCGGTGACGGTGCGCCTGCTGGATCCGCCGCTGCACGAGTTCCTGCCGCAGGGCGCCAGGGAAATCGAGGAGCTGGCTGGAGATCTGGGCGTTTCGGTCGTCGACATCGAGCGCAAGATCGAGGCGTTGCACGAGCAGAACCCCATGCTGGGCCATCGTGGTTGCCGGCTCGGTCTGACCTTCCCCGAGATCTACGAGGTCCAGGTGGAGGCCATCATCGGTGCGGCGCTCGTGGACAAGGCCAAGGGCCTCGACGTGCATCCCGAGATCATGATCCCGTTGGTGGGCACGTGGCGCGAACTGGTCGACCTGCGCAAGCTCTGCATCGCGACCGCCGAGCGGATCATGAAAGAGCAGGGTTCGGAGATCCCGTACCTGGTCGGAACCATGATCGAGATCCCGCGCGCGGCGCTCACCGCCGACGAGATAGCCGAGCACGCGGACTTCTTCAGCTTCGGCACCAACGACCTGACGCAGATGACGTACGGTTACAGCCGTGACGACATCGCCACGTTCCTGCCGGTCTACCTGCGCAAGGGCGTGCTGCCGTCGGATCCGTTCCAGCAGCTGGATCAGACCGGTGTCGGGCAGCTGGTGGAGATGGCCGCGCGCAAGGGCAAGGCGGCCAACCCGAAGCTCCATCTGGGCATCTGCGGCGAGCACGGGGGCGACCCCAGCTCGATCGCGTTCTGCCACAAGGTGGGACTGGACTACGTCAGCTGTTCCCCGTTCCGGGTGCCGATCGCCCGTCTGGCCGCGGCGCAGGTCGTGATCCAGGAGGAACTCGAAGGCCGATAGGGCGTCAAACGCCCGGTCCCGCAGCGGCGGTCGCAGGCTCCGGCCGCGACCGCCGCTGCTCATACGCACGGTCGATTCACGGACGCACAGCGAGGAGCAGCGGTGCACCTGCAGTTGCTCACTCCCGCCTGGACCGGGCCCGTGTTCGTGGTCGTGATCGCGGCGAGCGTCCTGTGGGCGCGCCGCGCGTACCGCGGAAGCGTGCCGACCCCGCCGCCGGCTGGCCGTCGACTGCTGGTGGCCCTGCGGACGGCCGCGTGCCTGCTCATCCTCGTGGCGCTCGCCCGACCGCTGCTCGTGCGGCTGCAGGGCGTCCCGGAGACCGCGGAGATCGCGGTCGTGGTCGAGGATTCCGGCAGCATGGCTCTCCAGGCGGACAGCGACGGTCCGGACCGCTGGCGTGCGGCCTGGCGGATCGCGGCGGCCGTCGACTCCTCTCTTTCCGGACAGGACTCGCCGCCGACGGTGCTCGCCTTGCGCGGGAACGGTCGCCTGTCGCTGGTGGAGACCTCGATCGCGGCGGCGCGCGCCGACACGCCGGGTGCCGTGGGGTCGGATCTGGCTGCGCTCGTGTCCCAGGCGCGACAACGAATGCTGGGCAGACCGCTGCGCGGGATGGTGGTGTTGACCGACGGCCATTCGCGGCCCACGGCGCCGGCGGTCGGACCGGCGGGCGTGCCGCTGTGGCTCGTGGGAGTCGGCGACGTGTCCGGGCCGGCCGACCGTTTCATCGCCGACATACGGTACCCGGACTCAGTCTACCGTGGCGAACCGCTGACCGTGGAGGTCGCCGTCGGCCATCGCCGGGGTGATGGCCCGACCGAGGAGCCGGTGACGGTGACCCTGCGCCACGAGGGAGAGGTCGTGGCCGAACGAACGGGGCCGTCGGCGGATCTCTCGCGCTGGGAACTCGTGTGGACGCCGGACCGGCCCGGGCTGGCGGTGCTCGAGGTGGAGGTGTCCGGACTCGACAACGAGCGTTTCCCGACCAACAACAAGGCGACCATCGCGGTGGACGTCCGGAAGGATCGCGCCCGCCTCCTGCTGCTGGCCGCCGTGCCGGGCTGGGACGTTCGTTTCCTGGCGCAGGCGGCGGCGGGCGAGCCGCGGTTGGCGCTGACGGTGGTTCGTCCGGGAGCGGACGGTCCCGTTCTTGCGGACAGCCTCAAGACGTGGCTGGCGCCGGCGACGGCGGCGACATGGCGAGAAGACTGGGACGGCGTGAT
>CAZJMO010000044.1:0-13956 GCA_964547085.1 uncultured Fibrobacteraceae bacterium
CAGCCCGTCGACCACCTGGCGCCCTACGTTCGCGGCGGCAAGATCGGCCTCTTCGGCGGCGCCGGCGTAGGCAAGACGGTCATCGTGATGGAGCTGATCCACGCCATCGCCACGCACCACGGCGGCTACTCCGTGTTCTGCGGCGTCGGCGAGCGCACCCGCGAGGGCAACGATCTCTACCTCGAGATGTCGGAGTCCGGCGTGCTCAAGAACACCGCCCTGGTCTTCGGCCAGATGAACGAGCCGCCCGGTGCGCGTCTGCGGATCGCGCTGTCGGGCCTGACCATGGCCGAGTACTTCCGCGACGAGATGAACCAGGACGTGCTGCTGTTCATCGACAACATCTTCCGCTTCACGCAGGCCGGCTCCGAGGTCTCCGCGCTGCTGGGCCGCATGCCTTCGGCGGTGGGTTATCAGCCGACGCTGGCCACGGAGATGGGCCAGCTCCAGGAGCGCATCACCTCGACGCGCAGCGGTTCGATCACCTCGGTGCAGGCCATCTACGTGCCGGCCGACGACCTGACCGACCCCGCGCCGGCCACCGCGTTCTCGCACCTCGACGCCCAGACCGTGCTGTCGCGCCAGATCTCCGAGCTGGGCATCTACCCGGCCGTCGATCCGCTCGACTCGAACAGCCGGATCCTGGATCCGCGCATCGTCGGCGCGGAGCACTACCACGTCGCGCGCCAGGTGCAGCAGTACCTGCAGCGTTACAAGGATCTGCAGGACATCATCGCGATCCTGGGCATGGACGAACTCAGCGACGAGGACAAGGTCACCGTGCAGCGCGCGCGGCGGATCCAGAAGTTCCTGTCGCAGCCGTTCGCCGTGGCCGAGCAGTTCACCGGCAAGCCCGGTCGGTACGTGAAGCTGGAGGATTCGATCCGCAGTTTCAAGGGACTGATCGCCGGCGAGTACGACCACATTCCCGAGCAGTGCTTCCTCTACTGCGGCGCGATCGACGAAGTGGTCGAGAACTACGAGAAGCTCCAGGCCAAGGCCTAGGAAGAGAGAGCGATGAAGTCCCTCAAGGTCAACATCGTGACCCCCGAGAAGGTGGCGTGGGAGGCCGAGGCCGTCTCGGTCATCCTGCCAGGCAGCGAGGGCTATCTGGGCGTGTGGGCCGACCACGCGCCGCTGGTGACCGGGCTGGAGCCGGGCGTGATCACGATCAAGATCAACGACGCCGGCGACCTCCGACTCATGGCCTGCAGCGGCGGTTTCGTGGAGATCAGCCACAACGCCGTGAACATCATGACCGACAGCTGTGAGGAATCCGCGCAGATCGATCCCGACCGCGCCCGCGCCGCGCTCCAGCGCGCGAAGGACCGGCTGAAGAGTCGCGAGCCGGGTGTGGATCTGGATCGGGCGATGCTCGCGCGGCAGCGGGCCGAGGTCCGACTCGAGGAGGGGGGGAAGGCGTTGCGGTGATCGGGTGATCACCCGGATGGACGCAGCCCCCCTCGGTTGAGGGGGGCTTTTCTATGGGAGCGACGAACGACGGATTCCGACAAAATCGTATGCGGTATACGGTATGGGGGTTGTTGCCGAAACGCGGATTCGCGATAAATGGTCGTCACGGGCCGAAAAGTGGTCTTGGTATACAGTTCAGCGTTGGGCTCATCGTCGTTGGCGGGTCGTGTATCGTGTGTGGTGTTCAGTATACGATTCGCCTGCTCGGGATTTTTCACTCTGTTTCCCGATCGCGGCCTCATTTTCGGGTCGCGACCATTCTCAAAGACGCGACCCATTACTTGTATAAATCTTTCACTGAACTCCAGCTCTTATCCACAGTCCCCACGAAATTTTCGATCGAGACCAACTGATATCGGCTATCGAGAATGACGGGACCAAGGTCTCGATTCAAATAGTGTGTGCCCCAGTACCCCGTAGAAACCGCGAACACTTCGTAGGTGCCCATCGGCACCGTTACGGTCTCCTCGGAAAGAACCGAGACCCGGTAGAAGAAAGGAAAGATGTCGTTATCAAACGACAGGGTCTCCCACTCCTTACCGACATATAGCGGAAAATCCAGAAACCTGATTTCCGGGTTGTAGTAATGGGAGTCAGGATCAGGCGCTAACGGCGAAATCGAACTTTCGCCGGACAACATGACGTCACCATCACAATCAACCGAATAATGCTCCCAATAAATGTTCGGGTTCCCGGAGCTGGTTATCCTTCGCACGGTAGCGGTGTAGGAAACCGTAAGCTCGTTGCCGTTACTGTCTCGATAATGATAGATAGCGCCGTCGTGCATCGGCCAGTACTCAGCGGCATTGGAGGGGATGGAAACCGGTAGAACCAGCAATAACGCGACGGCCCAGATGAGATTGCGCATGTCCAACTCCTGTATTTCCGATACTCCACTCAATACCCGAATCTACCAGAGGGCAATGACCGATCAGGGCGCAGGGCATAATGACTCAATGATATCATATTCAAGTGTTCAAGTGTGCCGTGGATATGGCGCGATCAGCCGCCGCCGACCAGGCTGTCGGCGGGTCAGTGGGAGAGCGCGTCGGCGGTGCCCCGCTCACGTCTGCAATTGGTCCTTGTTCCGGAGCGGCCGGCGCGCCACGAGTGCGACGATCGCGCAGAGGGCGCCCACGATCAGGAGTGCGTAAGCGGCCGGCTGCCCGTGTCGGAGCCGCTGGTCGAGGACCGTGTTCCAGCTGCCGGCCGAGAACGAGACCGACCAGCCCGTCGGCGGCGCGAGGTCGGGCGGGATCGTTTCGAGCCGCACGCGATAGTCGCTGCCGGGAACCAGACGCAACGTATGCGGAAGTTCCAGCGATGTCGATTCCGTCTCGCCTTGCCAGCGGAACGTCCCGCCGACTTCCTCGACCACGACCCGATACTGCGAGACGCCTTCGATCGCCTCCCAGCGGAAAGCCGGCGGCCGGGCCGCGACGACCTCGCCCTCGACCGGCCGCGTCATGCCGCTGTCGGGCATTCCGCGGACGAGCAGACCATGATCACGCGCCTGCGGCGGCAGGCCGAGCACGAGCGCCAGGCCGGCGGCGGCAGCCAGGCCGCCGAACGCGGCGAAGGCCCGCGCGGCGATCCGGCGTCGGGGACGGCGGGCACCGGCCGGCAGCGTGAGGCGGCCGGAGGCGAGCTCGGCGCCGACGCGGAGCTGGAAAGCGCGCCGGAGACGGCAGGCGTCGCAGATCGCGAGATGGTCCTCGAGGCGGGCGCGTTCGTCGGCGGGCAGGTCCGGGTCGTCCAGCAGCGGCAGATGGGCGCCCACTGCGGGTTCGACGCATTCGTAGCCGAGATCCTTCATGATGTTCCCTCCTTGTTCCCCGGATCATCTTCCTTGGGTGAACAGATGGAGAGCCTCTTTTTCAAGGCGATCAGCGCTTCGGCCAGACAACTGTCGCGACGGTAGTACACGCCTTGCACGGTCGTCAGTCCGAGGCGGCGCCGCAATTCGTGGGCGGAGAGCCCCTCGAGATAGAAGCCGCGAAGGAGCATGCCGCAGGGTTCGCGGAGATTGTCCAGCGCGTCCTGGAGGGTGCGGTGGAGGTCGGATTCGGCGAGCAGGTCCAGTGGATCGCGGTCGGGATTTGCGAGCCAGCTCTCGAGTGGTTCGACTTGCGTGTGCGGCCAGCGCGCCTGCCAGTTCAGGATGTTGCGGCAGCGGTTGCGGGCGACCGTGACGGCGAAGGCCACCAGGTTGCCCGACCACTCGCCGCGCCGCTGCAGGTGTTCGAGGACCGCGAGGCTGGAATCCTGCACGACATCGCCGAGGTCGCCGTGGTCGGGTCCCAGAAACCCGGAGGCTGCGGCGCGAAGGGGCGCGTCGAGCAGCATGGCCAGCCGGTCGCCCGCGCCGGGGCGGTCGGCCAGATAATCCTCCACGGCCTTCGCGACGGCCGTGTCCGGATCGGTCGATGCTGTTTGCCGGGGTCGATGCGCCATGGTCTCACGAAGGCTGGAGGTGAACTGTGCGGCGAGCGGTAATCCCGGGAATGATAGCAAAGCGGTTCGGGCTTGTCAGGGTCGGCCGCCGCTTGACCGGAACATCGCTGCATCGTAGCGTCGCGTCATCAGCGGCCTTTACCGGGAGTCCCGTCTTGCCGTCCCTCTGCGCTCGACCTCTGTGCTTGATGATGGCCGTCCTGGTGTTTGCCGGTTGCGGCGAGGATCGGGTCGCTGAACTCGACGCCATCCACGACCTGCGCGGCGTGGCGGTGTCGGACGAGCTGACTCCGTTCTGGCGCGCCGCATTGGCGAGGCTCGATCACGCGGGCGAACCGGCGCCGGCGGCGGAGATGCTGGCGGAGTTCGATCGCCTGGACGCGGCACTGCAACGGCGCGCGAGTTTTGATACCGCCGCGCAGGATCTCGTGGAGCGCCTGACGAGCGAACCCGAGGCGTTCCTGTGGGCGACGTTGTACGACCGGCATGCGTCAAAAATCAGCAGGCGCATCGACCGACGAGTTCTGGCCTCGACTCCGCCGCGCGATGATCCCGAGAGCGCCGCCGGAGCGTTCTGGCGCGCGCTGGCTGCGCTCGGTGGGCGCCGCGTCGCGCCGCACATGGCGAATCTGGAACCCCATGTTCCCTCGTTGAAACCGCTCGACCGCACCAACTACGTGGTCGTTCGCGCCGCCTGGCGAGACCGGCTCGGCCACCACCAGGAAGCGGCGAACCTGCTTCTCGCCCAGCTCGACGAGGCGTCGGCCGTCGGCGGGCCACGGCTCGAAGGCCGGATCTGGCGGGAGGTCGCCGTCGTGCTCGGTCACGGGCGTCATCTCGACGACGCGTTGCACGCTGCGGTGATGGCCGTCGCTGACGCCAGGCTCGCCGGAAGCGTCAACGAAGAACTCCGGTCGCGGCAGCAACTCGGTGAAATCCTGGCCGCCCGCGGCGAAACCCGTGCGGCGTACGCGGTGTATCGGGACGTGGCGGCCCGCGCGGCCGGGGCGGGGTTGCCGCGTATCCAGACCGTGAATCTCAGCGTGGCGGCCGGCCTCGCCACGACGATCGGCGACCTCGATCAGGCGCTCGACTTCGACCTGCGGTCGCTGTGGGTCGCCAGGGCGGAGGGGGATTCGACCGTGGTTCCGCGCGCCATGGTGAACGTCGCGCACGACCAGCGCCTGCTGGGTCGGGCCGATTCTTCGGCGATCTATCTTGCGCAGGCCGGCCAATGGATCAAGATCCACGGAAACCAGCAGAACAACGCGTATTTCCCCCGTTTCCTCGCCGAGCACTACTGCTTCGTCGGCGACTACGCGCGGGCGGAATCGCTGTTGACGGTGGCGCAGGAGCGGATTCCGCGCATCAACATTCCGGAGAACGAGATCGCCTTCCTCACGGACATGGTGCGCCTCGGCCGCGATCTGGGACGACCGGCCCTGGCGTACCGCGCGCTGGCGCGCATCGACGTCCTGCGGGCGAGCATCCGGGAAGTCACCCCGGAACGGAACGTTCGCGCCGACCTCGAGATCGCGACGGCCGACCTGCTCGGTCGACAGGGTGAATTCGCGAGCGCAGCGGAGGCCCTCACCCGCGCGGCGGACGAGGTCGCGGCGCGGTCGAGCCGGGACAAGGAATGGGATCTGTACCGCGCGCGCGGCGAACTGGCCGAGCTGCGCGCCGACCCCGTCGGAGCGCGGAAGGCGTACGCCCGGTGCGTCGAGCTGGCGGACGTGTTGCAGTCGCCCGACCTGATCGCCGAAAGCCGGCAGCGCCTGGCGCGCGTGCATGTGGAACTGGGGGAGACGGACGAAGCGCGTTCTCTCTTCGACACCGCCGAGGACAACGGTGGATTCGGCGGTCGTTTCCGGACGCAGCTGATGGCCGACGTGCTCCGCGGTCTGGCGTGGGCCCGCGATCAGGATTTCGAACAGGCGCTCCGCCATTACGATCGCGCGCTGGCCCAGGGCGGCCCGCACGCGCCGCCGGACGTGACGGCCGAGTTGCGCGGCCTTCGCGGTCGGGCGTTGCAGCACCTGGGACGCGTGGCGGAAGCCGAGGCGGACTACCGCGCCGCGCTCGACGGACTGGCGAGCATGGCCGCGGCGCCCGGCGCACAGCACGACCTCGACGTGGCGCAGCGTCGCGAGGTGACCGCGAACCTGCTGGGGCTGTGGCAGGACCATCCCCGCCTGCTCGGGAAGACGCCGGCGGCGCGATCGCTGGCCTGGCTCGCGGATGCGTGGTGGGACCGCGAGCCGGGGGCGCCGTCGCCCACGGTGACGACCTTCGTCGGCCGCGAACGGTCGTTCCTCTGGGTGGCGGCGGGCGATGGCGTGACATGGCATCGTCTGCCCGGACGTGATGATCTGCGCGGCCTGCTGGCGCCGGTCGTGGCCGATCTTGCGCGGCCGGACCGGCCCGCCGACGCCCACGCGGCGACCGCGCTCGCCGGCGCGCTCCTGCGACCGATCATGCCCGCGTGGCCGGCCGGCGAGACTCTCGACATGCTCGCGGACGACATCGTGTGGTCGGTCCCCTGGGCCGTCTTGCCGCGTCCGGACGGAAACGGGGCGCTGTTGATCGACCACGGCGCGGTCCGTCTTTTGTCGAGTTGGCCGCGGGCGACGGCGCCGGTGCCGCATTCAGGCGGCGCGGGTCGTCTGCTGGCCGTGGGTTACGACGGCGACGCGACGGCCGCCGGCGGCGGACACCGGCTGCGACGCGCGGAGGCCGAGGCGCAGGCCGTGGCCGGACTCTGGCCCCAGGGCGGCGCTGAACTGCGTGTCGGCGCCGCGGCCGACTGGTCCGCGGTGCGCGAGCTCGATCTCGACCGCTTCGACGTGATCCACTTCGCCACGCACACGGTGACCTACCAGGGCGCGCCCGGTCGCTCGACGTTGCGCCTGGCGGCCGACGGTCACGGGATACCGTTGACACCCGGCGAGATCAGCGCGCTGCATCTCGACACGCGCCTCGTGTTCCTCTCCTGCTGCGAGACGGCGCGACCGCTGTCGGGCGGCGGCGGCGGCCTGGCGCATTTCGCCGGGGCGTTCATCGACGCCGGCGCGCGCACGGTGATCGCGTCGGGCCAGGTCGTGGACGACGCGGCGGCCGCCGAGGTTGCGCGGCGGTTCTACGAGCGCTGGCTCGCCGGCGGAAACGCCGCCGAGTCCCTCCGCGCAACCCTGGCCGAGATGCGCCGCGAGGAACCCTGGCGGCATCCGTTCTTCTGGGGTAATTACCGGGTCATCGGCGTCGGAGGCTGATTTCAACCGCCGACGATCGCGTTCGTGTCGGCGGGGTCGTCCAACTCCCAGCGCGAGAAGTGGGCGATCACCGTGTCGATGTCGCGGCCGGGGTCGGTCATGCTCTTGGTTGCGGGCCGTTCGACATCGTAGACCTCGATCTGCGGCAGGGCGCCGTCCCGATCCACGTAGTACAGCTTGTAGGCGTCGCCGCCCGCGTCGAGCGTCGGGTGCATGCATGCCTGGAGCTGCAGGCCGCCGTCGAAGGTGAGGCCGTGCGGCGCGAACTCGAGCGGCAGGGGCGCGTCCGGGCTGACGAAGCACGTGTCGAACACGGGCACCTTCAGCGAGATCGTCACCGTGGGGCCGTCGACGGTCGCGGGATCGATCGCGCCGGCGGGAATCGTGACGGTGAACGGGTACTGCGGCCCCCAGCTGGGCGGGAATCCGGTGGCCGACCCACCCTTGACCACGTCGATCTCCACCTCGAGAACCTCTTCAAACGTGTATCGATCAGCGGCTGCGTCACAGCGGAGGATGAACGCCTGCTCGTCGGACATGGGCGAAGACAGGGATTTGTCGGCGTTGTCGAGACCGGTCTCGGGCGTGAAAGGAGCCGAACCGTCGTCGCAGGACGTGAGGGCGACGACGGCGACAAGAAGAGCGACAACAACGAAAAGTTTTCGAGACGCGGTGTTCATGGGGGATCCCTTCATGATGAAGACACGGTGAGCGAGGGACACCCGGAGAACAGGCTGTCGGAGGGGGTTTCAAGGCGGGATGAAAAATTCGATTTTGTTTCTTGAAACTCGACCCCTCCGTTTGTTCATGAGTACAGGCTGGTCCGACGTGATCCGTAAGCCGCGGATCTTGACTCCGGTCGGATGTCCGAACCGTATCGCCGGACCGCCTATAGTTGCTGGTGGGGAGGGGGTCAGGTTTGCCTCGCATTGACAGCGTCCGACGGGTAGCATCTGGCGTTGGCGAACCTGACCCCTGGAGGACCCGACCGTGCGCACCGCCACCTTTGCTCTCGTCTTCGCTCTCATCGCCAACGCCACCGCCAACGTCCTGATCCGCTGGGGCATGAAGGACGCCGAGGTCAGCCTTGCCCGGCCGGTCGAGGCCGTGAAGGTCATCCTGCTGAACGGCCGCGTGATGGCGGGCATCATTCTTTTCGCGTTGAACGTGCTGGCTTACGCCTTCGCCTTGAGCAAGATCCGCGTGAGCGTGGCCTACCCCGTGATGACCAGTCTGGGGCTGGTCATCGTCATGGGTCTGTCGATCGCTTTTCTGGGCGAGCGGGTCACCACTGTGCAGATATTGGGGACGGTGCTGATCCTGGGCGGCGTCGTGATGGTCGCCAGCCAGATGAGCTGAACGCATCTCGGTACGGATAATACTTAAAACGAGAGCTTGCGCCTCCTGCATTGAGGTACCATCGTTTTCAGCGAGCCGCATCCACGGCGGCGATCTTGACCGAGCGGAAGGAACCGGATCTTGAGCGTAGGACGCGCCAGCGGCATGGGTCGTCGCCGTTTTCTTTCCCTCTGCGGACAGACGGCGCTGGTCATGGTCGTGCCGTGGTCGCTCCAGGCCGCCGAACCCGAACGCCGCACCCTCGCCCTGCTCAATACCCACACCGGCGAGAACCTGACCGCGACCTACCGCGAAGCCGGCCGCCTGCTGCCCGACGCGCTCGCCGCGGTCGACCACATCCTGCGCGACCACCGCACCGGCGACGTCAAGCCCATCGATCCCCGTCTGCTCGATCTGCTGACCGACATCGCCCGCGATCTCGACACCACCGAGCCGTTCCACGTGATATCCGGCTACCGCTCGCCGCGCACCAACACGGCGCTCCGGTCCACCGGCCACGGCGTGGCGAAACGCAGCTATCATCTGCAGGGCAAGGCGATCGACATCCGCGTGCCGGGCGTCGAGACGGCAGCGTTGCGGCGGGTGGCGCTACGGCAAGGCGTCGGCGGCGTCGGCCACTATCCCGGACCGGCCTTCATCCACGTCGACACCGGGCCCGTCCGCACCTGGTAGCGGGGCGTCCAGGCCGTAGGGGTCGGGGCGGAAATTCCAGGCGCCGCCCGCATCCACCCACGCCGTCAGGTACAGCAGGCGCAACGGGACCGGCCGGGGCAGGCTCAGGCTCGTGGTCTCGCCGCTCGCGATCAGGGCCTCGACATCGACCCTGTCGTCGGCGAGTTCCTGCGCCAACCGCACCGGATCCTCCACCCGCACACAGCCGGAAGAGAAGAAACGCTCGCGCGCGTCGAAGCGGTGTCGGCCCGGCGTGTCGTGGATGTATACCGCATACGGATTGGCGAAGAGGAACTTGGCGCGGCCCAGGGGATTGAGCGGTCCGGGCTGCTGCTGGAGCTTGTAGTCGAGGTGTTCGGGGTCGATGGACGGCCAGTCGATGGCGGCCGGGTCGAGCTGCGGGGCGCCCGTCCGCCAGCTCGCGAAGACGCGGATGTCGCGGACCGAAAGGTAGGCGGGGTCGCGCCGGATATGCGGCAGCACGTCGAGGCGGGCCATCTTCTGGGGAATGTTCCAGGCCGGGTTGAGCACCATGGCCGTGATGCGGCTGGTGAGCGTGGGCGTGGGGCGGTCCGGGCGGCCGACGATCGCGCGCATGGACGCGCGGACGGTGTCGGCCTCGATCACGTCGAGGAGACCGGCGGCGACGTTGACGCGGACATGGCGACGACCGTCGATCCGCGGCAACCGGTGCCAGCGTTGCAGGTTGAGCGCCATCTGCGCCAGGCGCGCGTCGGCGGGAACGTCCAGCGCAGCCGTGGTTCGCGGGCCGACAATGCCGTCGGCGGCCAAGCCGAAACGAGTCTGGGCGTGGCGGACGGCGGCGGCCAGGGCGCGGTCGTAGAGGAGCGCGTCGGTGGTCTCGGGCGTCGACAGCGAGAGTCGATTCCGGAGCGCAGGGACGCGCGGGTCGCGGCGACCGGGGCGCAGGAGCGGCCCGGGGCCGACGCGCGGCCAACCGCCGCGATGGGCGATTTCGCGCAGTTCGACGTACGCCCGCTGGAGGCGGCGGTAATCGGCGTGGTCGGGGGCGAGCCGGGCCAGCGCCGCGGCGGGATCCTCGGTGGTGCCGCGGCGGAGGCGGGCGAGTCGGGATACGGCGTCGGGACGGGGCTCGGCGAAGCGCCCGATGTAGCCCAGGACGGCGTCGGTGAGCAGGATATCCAGGTTCGCGCGGCGACCGGGATCGGTCCGGGCGCTGCGGTTGCGACGGAGGCGATCGAGGGTCGCGGCGTGGAAATCGGCGGGGTCGAGGCCGTGGTCGCCGGCGGCGGCGAGAACGGCGACCACGGCGTCCAGGTCCGCGCGCGCGAGCGATCCGTCGGTCCAGAGCGGCGCCGGGCCGGCGAGGTCGTGCAGGGCGAGGACGGCGCGGCGATCGGCGCGGCGGACGCCGGCGATGGTCGCGGGGCCGTTGCGCAGGTCGGTCAGCCGGTCGGTCAGATGCGCGGAAACGTCGTCACGCGTGGCGGCGGGCGCGACGACGGCGCCCAGAAGAAGGGCCAGGAGCAGGCCGAGGCGTGCAGCGGCGCGGATGGGCACGGCAGGTCTCCGGGGGCAGCGGTGGTCTCGTCCGTGAGTGTGTGCGGAGACGTCCGTCTCTCCGGCGGTGTGATGTTATTATATCACATAAATAATAGAAGTTTTATCACACGGCTGTCGCCCGACGATCAGTTCGGTTTTCGGGCCGCGACGATGCCGACGTTCTGCGCCACGTGAAGCCTCTGAGGCGCGAGGAGCCCGAGGTCGCGCGTGAGGGCCTCGATCTCCGACCACGTGTAGGTCTTCCCGCCCGCGGTGCCCACCAGCATGTTGATCGAGAAGCGGGCGGCGAAAACCGGCGCGGTGCGCGAGTCGTCGAGATAGAAGTCCTTCACCACGAGGATGCCGCCGGGGGCGAGGACCTCGACGGCCTTGACCAGCAGCGCGCGCGTCTCGGCCGGCGCGAGGCTGTGGATGATGTGGGAGACGTAGACCGCGTCGAAGGGCTCGCCGCCGGGCGCCGGGAGCGGATCGACGTGGTAATCGCCGGGATGGACGGTGATGCGGTCGGCGAGGCCGGCGGCGTCGATCTCCGACTGCGCCATGGGCGTGACGGCGGGCAGATCGAAGACGACCGCTTTCATTCCGGGCCAGCGCTTGCAGAAGGTGATGGCGCTGGTGCCGGGACCGCCGCCGAGGTCGAGCAGGCGGGTGCAGGCGCTCAGTTCCGGCAACGCCTCGGCGACCTCCACGCTCGAACGGCGCGAGACGTCCTTCATGCCGTAGAGGAACGCGCGCAGGGCGCGGTCGTCGCGCGGCGCAAGTTCGACGGGCCCGCCGGTGCGCACTGCATCGGCGAGGTTGACCCAACGGGCGAGCAGATGGTGATGGTGATCCAGGATGTGGTGCAGGCTCTGCTCGCCCGTGGGGGCGAGGTGCGGCGCCAGTTCGGCGCGGACGGCGAAGGTGTCGGGCGCGGGGACGACCAGGAGTTCCGCGGCGACGAGTGCGAGCAGGAGATGTTCGAGCGCGCGTGGGTCGCAGTGCAGTTCGTCGGCGAGGTCGGGCGCGGTGCGGGGGCCGTTCGAGAGGGCGGTGAACACACCGAGGTGGTTGGCGCTCAAGAGGATGATCGCGTTCTGATAGGCGGCCGACATGCTGTCGAGGAACTCGCGTGGGTCGTTCATACGGGCCAGGATACACGACCGCTGGGGAGCCGGAAAGCGGAGTCTGGGCCCTTCGTGCGGTCGACAGTATACGGTCGACCGTGCACGCAAGACCGCTAGGGGACCGGGACCGCGACATAGTGGTCGGAATAGAGCCGTCGATGCCGTTGACGATTGTAAGTCGAGACATGGGATCCACGACCCCGGCCCCCGAGCGGTTCTCCTCCGCTAACCGGAGCTGCGTTCAGGAGAACGGCCTCCAGTATCAGCGCGACGAGTTCCATCCGGCGGAACGTTCGGCCGAAATCTGGACTATTTCGCGGGTGCGATCGAGGCGCAATCAGACGCCGAACGCCTTGATCAGCACACGGATCAGGAACGTGATGCCGATCAGCGCGACCGGATAGGCGGCGGTGTAGCTGACCACGGGCGCGGGGTCGTCGGTCTCCTGGGTGAGCGAGGCCAGACCCGGTGAACTTGTCATCCCGCCGCAGATCCCGCCCAGCGTCTCGAGCCGGGAGAGACCGAGGCAGCGCCGCGCGACCGCGTACGCGACCAGGATGGGCACGCTCGCGACGATGAACGACATGGGCACCAGCTTCCAGCCGTGGTCGCGCAGCACGTCCAGCAGATGACCGCCCGCGTTCAGGCCGGCGGAGGCCAGGAACAGCGACAGTCCGATCTCCAGCATCAGGCTGCGCGCGGCCTGCGGCACATGTGCGCGCACCGATCGGGTGCCGCCCCAGTGGGCGAAGATCATGCCGGTGACCAGCGGTCCGCCGGCCAGTCCGAGCTGCAGCGAACCGCCGAATCCGGACACGGTCATCTTCCCCAACGCCACGCCGAGTGCGATGCCGAGCGCCACGCCCAGCATGTCGGTCTCGTGCAGGAAACGGTCGCGGTGGCCGGCGGCGTGGCGCAGATCGTCGAAGGCGCTCGGCTTGCCGACCACCTCGATGAGGTCACCCGTCTGCAGCGTCGTCGACAGCGTGGGGACGAACGCCACGTCGTGGCGGACGATGCGCGAGACCGCGGCGCCGAAGCGGTTGGGCAGCCGCAGCTCCAGCAGCGAACGGCCGACCCAGTCCGACGCCGTCACCACGATCCTGGCGCTCGGCAGCTGGGTGTCGAGCATGCCGGCGGGTTTGACCGTCTCGCCCAGGAAATCGACCAGGTTCTCGAGGTCCTCGCCCGCACTCAGCAGCACGACCTTCTGACCGACGGCGAGTTCGGTTTCGTCATCGACCGGCACCAGCACGCCGTTGTCGACGACCCGCGAGATCTGACCGCGGACGTGGGTCAGGAACGGGATGTCGGGGATCCGTCGTCCGGCCACCGCGGGGTTGCGGATCTCGACGAGCCGCTGCTCGAGCTGGCCGCGTCGCGATTTCCCGGTGTCGGTATCTCCCGCAATGCGGTTCTTGCGCCGCGCCATCACCTGGACGAAGAGCACCACCGCGATCACGCCGAGCGGATAGGCGATGCCGTAGCCGATGCCGATCGCCGGGTCGGCCGCATGTTCGAGGGCCGCGGCCAGGCCGGGCGTCGAGGTCATGGCGCCGGCGAAGATGCCGACCGCCACGCCGCTGGGCACGTCGAACAACCGCGCCGTGGCCAGCGTCAGCAGCGCGCCGACCGCGAGGGTCATCAGCGCCAGCAGCGAGAGGCGGACCCCCTGCGCGGCGAACGCGCGGAAGAAGGTCGCGCCGGCCGACAGTCCGATCGCGTAGGCGAACAGGACGAGTCCGAGGTCGCCGATCAGCGCGGGCGCAACGTATCCCCAGGCGCCGAACGCGAGGGCCACGAAGATGATGCCGCTGGTTCCGAGCGACAGACCGCGCACGTGCGCGCTGCCCAGGAGCTTGCCCAGGGCGATCACACAGAAGACGAGCCCGACCGGTTGGCCGAGCACTGGAAAGGAATCCACGTTGCGCTCCTTGTAACAGGGCTGCGCCCAGCAGCCCGAGGGATGTGTTCATCTGGGCGAGTACGAATCCGGCGGGAAACCGGACCTTTCGCGTCGTCTGAGCGTGTCGGCAACAACACGGTTCAGGTGGGGATTCGCAAGGCGAAATGTC
>CAZJMO010000045.1:0-13844 GCA_964547085.1 uncultured Fibrobacteraceae bacterium
GGCAAGCGCGTCGACTCGGTGTTCATCGGCAGCTGCACCAACGGCCGCCTGGACGACCTGCGCGCGGCCGCCCGCGTGCTCAAGGGCAAGAAGGTCGCCCCCGGCGTGGTCCTGAAGGTGGTGCCGGCGACGCGCAAGATCTGGGAAGCCGCGCTCGAGGAAGGCATCATCGCCGACCTGATGGCCGCCGGCGCCCTGGTCGGCAACGCGGGCTGCGCGGGCTGCGCCGCCGGCCAGATCGGTCAGAACGGCCCCGGCGAGGTCACCGTCTCGAGCGGCAACCGCAACTTCGCGGGCAAGCAGGGCAAGGGTGAGGTCTTCCTGGCGAGCCCGGCCACCTGTGCGGCCTCCGCGGTCGCGGGCGTCCTGGCCTCGAGCGATGCCATTCCCGCTCCCGCCGCTCCCCACGCGCCGACGGCGAAAACGGGCCCGGCCGCGGCCGCATCGAAGGATCACGCGACGACAGCCGCGAAACCGACCATGATCACCGGTCGCGTCTGGATGGTCGCGGACGACAACATCGACACCGACATGATCTTCCACAACCGCCACCTGGCGATCACCGAGCTGGCCGAGATGGGCCCCCACGCCTTCGGCAACCTGCCCGGCTGGGAGGACTTCCCGCAGAAGGTGCAACCGGGCGACATCGTCGTCACGGGCGGCAACTTCGGCTGCGGCAGCTCCCGCCAGCAGGCCGTCGACTGCTTCACCGCGCTCGGCGTCTCGCTCCTGATCGCCCGCAGCTACGGCGCCATCTACGAGCGCAACGCGATCAACGCCGGCATGCCGGTGATGATCGCCGACCTCGCCGGCGCCGGGCTGGAGAACGGACAGGAGATCACCGTCGACATGACCAGCGGCAAGATCACCTGGGACGGCGGCGAGCTGCAGGGCACGCCGTTCAGCTCGGTGCAGCTGGAGATCTTCCAGCGGGGCGGGTTGCTGGCCTAGTCGCCGCGCCGCCGCACGAACGAACGCCCCGCTTCCTTCGGAGGCGGGGCGTTGTCGTCATCACTGGACACGTCATGTCCTGACGGCGATCACAGATCCCAGTGTTCGCGCTGGATCCGCAGCACCGCCTTCAACCCGGGCACGCCGCCCAGCCCCGCCTTGCGCAGACCCTCGATCACCTCGTCGTCCACCGGATCCAGCCCCGCCAGCCGCCGGATCACCCGACGCCCGGCGTCCTTGATCCCGTCCACGCTGTACCCGCCCTCCAGGACGAACGCCACCTTCCCGGAGCAGACCTCCTGCGCCAGCCGCACCAGAATGTCCGTGATCAACCGGTACCCCTCCGCCGTGAGCGAGAGTTGCCCTAGCGGATCCTGGTGGTGCAGGTCGAAGCCGCAACTCACCAGGAGCAGTTGTGGTCGGTACTGGCGCGCGATCGGCTCGAGCAGACCGGTGAGGATCCGTGCGTAGTCGCGATCGCCCACGCGCCGGTCGATGGGCACGTTGACGGTGGCGCCGCGGCCGGTTCCGACCCCGACCTCCTCGGCCTCGCCGGTGAACGGGTAGGCGCCGTGCCGGTGGATGCTGAAGTAGAGGACGCCGGGGTCGTCCAGGAACACGGTCTGGGTGCCGTTGCCGTGGTGCGCATCGAAGTCCACGAGCAGGATGCGCTCGAGTCCGTGCTTCTGCTGGAGGTGTCGGGCGCCGATCGCAGCGTTGTTGAAGAAGCAGAAGCCCATGGCCTGGTCGGGCTCGGCGTGGTGGCCGGGCGGGCGGACCAGCGCGAAGCCGCGGTTGCAGCGACCGGCCATCAACGCATCGAGCAGTTCGAGCACGCCGCCGACCGCGAAGAGCGCGGTGTCCTGCACCTTGACCGTCTCGGCCACGGCGTGGCCGTCGGGCTGGGTCGTCGGCCCCATGGTGCCGACGGTGCGGAGCACGTGCTCGCGCGTGTGGACCAGCATCAGCTCGTCCGTGGTGGCCTGGCGCGGCGGCAGCTTGCGCCAGCGGTCGGCCAGTTCTTCGTCCTCGAGCACGGTCAACAGCGCGCGCAGGCGCTTGCCGCTCTCGAAGCTGGTGATCTTCTCCAGATGGCCGCCGAAACGGTCGTCGATCACCAGCAGCAGCGGTTTGCGCGGCGCCGGCACGCCGCGCGGCTGCACCAGACCGTACTCGTGGGCGCAGGTCAGCAGTTCCTCGCCCCAGGGCAGGCCCTGGCCGCGCTCGACGAGGACGGCGGCCGCCTCGCCGGCCCACGGCCGCGTGCGGCTGGCGCGGAAGCACTCCTCGAAGAAGAACGCGCCGGCGAGCCGTCGCGCCTCGGTGTCGGGCTGGGGATACGGGTTGGAGATCTCGGCGGCGATCAGCGCCCGGGCCTGCCGACGCACCATGAAGCTGATCTCGCGCTGCACGTCGGCGGGCAGGTCGCCGTAACGGTTGGCCATGGCCACGATATTGCGCAGGAAGTGGCCGCGCGGATCGTCCAGGTGGAAGAGGTGCGGCCGTCCGTGGACGAAGCCCAGCGATTCGTAGAAATCCACGGCCGCGGGCTCCGACTGCACCACCAGCCCGCCCAACCGCGGTTCGTAGACCTTCCACAGCAGCCACGCCCCGGCCAGGAGCATGGCTCCGGCGCCCTTGTGCACCCATTCGCCGCGCGCCGGCTTGCCGGTCGGCCCGCCGCGCGCGGTCGCCAGCCACTGCACCTCCAGTTCGTGCCGACCGTGCTCGAGGACCGGCCGGACCGTCATCATGCCCGCGAGGCGACCGTGGACCACGCAGCAGAAGAGATTGCGGTGCTGGCCGTGCAGCAGGTGATCGAGCACGAAGTGCAGGTTGAAGAACTCGAGGTTGCGGTCGGCGACCTGCAGGAGGCTGTCGCGGGTGAACGGGAAACGGCAGAAGAGCGCCGCGGTGTCCACGTCCACGACGCCCTTGAAGAAGACCTCGGGATGCGACGGATTCCAGGGCAGGGCGTCGCCGGGAAACGCGGCGCCGAGATCTTCCAGCAGCGTCAGCCGCGCAGCCATTTCGCCGTCGGCCGGGTCGGCCTCGACCTCCCGCCGGCAGACATCCGCGGCCCGCGCCAGCGAATAGTCGACCGCGTAATCCAACCCCGCGCGCCGGGCCAGGCGGCGGCTGCGGTCCCGCTGGTCGACCGCGCCCACCGTCGGCGCCGCCTGAGCGGCGCGCCACTCGCCGAACGCCAGCACGAGCCGCTCGACCACCGCCGGAAGCCCCTGATGGATCAGCTGGTGGCGGCGCACCACCTTGCGCTCGCCGTCGATCCGGAAGGTCGGCACGTCGGCATCCGGCTCCGCGACCAGGCGCTCCCCGGCGAGCAGGTCCCGCAACGGACCCGCCGCGTCGGGATCGCGGTCGGCGATGATCCGCACCGCGGCGTCGAGATGTTCCTGGTCGATCATCGGTCTTCCTGCTCCTGGCCGCGACGAGGCGCGGGCGAATCGGTGCCGGGTCGCGGCGTTCCGGACGTCGGCGTTCGATGATACCAGCGGCCGTGTCGCCGTGACCACGGGAATCCCGGCGCGACCGGGCTTGCCGAATGCGTACTCCGCCCCGATGATGCGATGGCTCGATCACCCAACGAGGAGAGCCCGTGCCCACTCTGCGCGAACGTATCGCCCGCGGTCTGGTCGTCCGGAACCTGGTCCTGCTGCAACCGCTGGACCTGGTGATCGGAGTGCTCGTGCTGCTGTTCTTCGTCGCCAGCGCGCTGGTCAACGGCGGGGATCTGCTCGATTCGCTGCAGGGCGCCCTGCTCATCATGGTGGTCATGTTCACCGTCGGCGCCGCCATCGAGGTGATCATCGAGTCGCTGCGGAACATCCAGGGGCTCGGCACGGCGGTGGGCTTCATCACCAACGGTCCGGAGGCACTCTGCCTGATCGTGGGCCTGCTCACCGGCGACATCATCTTCGCCGCCAGCACACCGCTGGGTTCCAACTTCATGAACCCGGTCATGCTCCTGGCGGCCGCCGTGACCGCAGGCGCGCTCGGCGCGATCTTCCGCAACCACGCGGTCATGACGGCGCTGACGCTGGGGCTGACCGCGATCCTGGCGGGCGTGTTCTTCGCGCTGCCTGCGGCGTGGTACTGGCTCTGGATCATCGTGGTCCTGGTGACCAGCATCGCCCTCTTCAAGCGGCGTCCCGACGATCCCGGCGACACCGGCGGCGAGGCGGCCTCCGTCCCCCGCTGGGCCGCCCTGCCGGCCACGCTCCTGCTCGTGGCGGCCGGCTACTGGCTCGACCCGGTGGTCTCGCTCACGGCCGAGGCCAGCCACGCTCCCAAGGGACTGATCGGGTTCTTCGTGCTCGCGGCGCTCACCAGCTGGCCGGAATTCCGTTCGTGCCTGAGCCTCCTGCGACGCGGCCGGACCACGTCTGCGGTGCTCAACATCACGGTCTCGAACGTCACCAACCTCTGGCTGGCGATCTTCGGCGTGACGGTACACCTGATGGTCCGCTAGTTCCCCGGTCGGAGGCTCTCCTTCAATTCCCGCTTCAGCACCTTGCCCGACGAGTTCTTGGGCAGCGCCTCGAGGAAATGGATCGTGCGCGGGATCTTGTACATCGCCAGATGCTCCCGACAGTGCTGCTGGATCAGGTTGGCGCTGATCCCGTTGCCGGGCCGTCGCACGACGAACGCCTCGATCGCCTCGCCGAGCAGTTCGTCCGGCACGCCGACCACGCAGATCTCCTGCACGCCGTCCACCTCGGCGATGGTTTCCTCCACCTCCTTGGCGCTGACGCGGTTGGCCCCGGCCTTGATCATGTTCTTGATGCGGTCGACGAGCCAGATGTAGCCCTCGTCGTCCTTGCGACCCAGGTCGCCGGTGTGCAGCCCGTCCTCGAAGAGCACGAGGGCCGTCTCCTCGGGCGCGTTCCAGTAGCCCTGCATGATGTTGTCCCCGCTGGCGACGACCTCGCCGACCTCGCCGACGTCGCAGACCGTGCCGTCGGGACGGCGCACGATCAGCTCCACGCCGGGAATGCCCAGGCCGATGCTGCCGTATTTCTCGGGCAGACGCTCGGGCGGCACCCAGCTCAGACGCGCGCCGCCCTCGGTCTGGCCGTACATGACGTACAGCCGGACGCGTTCCGGCAACGTCTCCCGCAGCTTGCGCTGCAGCGCCGGACTCATGGCGCCGCCGGCCTGCGTCAGGTACCGCAGATCGGGCCACGACCGCTCCAGGAAATCGGTGCGCGCGGTGAGGATCGCATACGTCGAGGGCACGCCGGAGAAACCGGTCACGCGACTCTGTTCGAGGTGATCGACCACGCTCGCCGGATACGCGAAACGATTGTCCACGACCACGCGCCCGCCGACCGCGACGTGCGTCAGCAGCAGGCTGTTGCCGAAGCTGTAGTGGAACGGCAGCACGCAGAGCACGCTGTCGTCCTGCTCCAGTTTCAGGTAGTCGAGGATCTGGCGCGTGTTCGCCGCGAGATTGCGGTGCGTCAACGTCACGCCGCGCGGCATGCCGGTCGAGCCGCTGGTGTAGAGGATGGCGCAGAGGTCGTCGAGCGTGACCCCGACCTCGACGCGGGCGGCGGCGGCGGCGGCCACGTCGTCGGCCGTGAGCACGGTGACGCGGTCGGGCAGGTTCCACGCGGGCACGCGGCGATCGGTGATCACGGTGTGCAGATCGGGCGCGGCGTTCACCAGGTCGGCCAGGTCGTGCCGGACCTGGAGCGACCGCGTCACCAGCGCCACCGAGCCGCTGTCGGCCAGCAGCATGGCGGTCGTGCGCGTCTTGTTGGCGCTGTTGAGCGCGACGCAGCACGCACCGGCCTTGAGGATGCCGAAGAAGCCCGCAACGTACTGCGGGCCGTTCTCGATCAGGAGCGCCACACGGTCGCCGCGGCGGATGCCGCGTTCGCGCAGGCAGGACGCCACGCGGTTGGCTGCCAGTTCGAGTTCGGCGTAGGCCAGGCGGCTGTCCCCGGTCTCCAGAACCACAGCGTCCGGCACGCGGTCGGCGCTGTCATCGAGCAAGCGATGCACGGTCGGATAGACCGCCATGACGAATCCTCCCAGGCTCAGGCCGCGGCCTTTTTACGCGTGACGAAACCGACCAGATTGTCGACGGAGTCCAGGTTCTCGGGAACCAGTTCCTCGTCCTCGATGGTCAGCTCGAAGTCGCCCTCGAGGAAGGCCACCAGTTCCATGACGCCCGTGGAATCGATGATGCCGTTGTCCAGCAGCGACATCGCGTCGTCCTGCAGGGGCTCGGCGTCACCGAAGAGGAAGTTCTCGATGATGTAGTCCTTGATCTTTGCTCGCAGTTCCATGGGGTTTTCAGGTCCTTTCCGATTCCATGTCGTGTGATTGACGCCATACGAGTTCGCCGGGCGCCAGGGTCGTTGCGTCCAGGCGCGCCGGGAACGCGTCCCCGAACGCCTGCAGAAGAAGCTGGGTGCTGAGAACGCCGATGAACGCCATGTTCTCCCTGGCGCTCGTCAATCGGCCGGCGTCCCACTTGCGCCGTAGGCTGGCCACGCGGTCGGGCAGCCAGAATCCGGCCGCGACCACGGCCGCCGGATCCAGCGCGTTCTCGACCACGCCGCGACCGACATCCGTGCGGAAACTCGCCGAGTCCGGCGCGCGGTACGGCTGCTTGGGCCGTCTCAGGATCGCCGCCGGCAGCAGGTCGGCCACCGAGTCCTTCAGCAGCGCCTTCTCCTGGAGCAGCGGCATCCGCGCCGCTGCCGGAACCGCCAGCGCCGCCTGCGCCAGCTCGTGGTCCAGGAACGGGAAGCGCCCCTCCACGGAGTGGCCCATGAGCATCCGGTCGCCCTGGCTCGAGAGCAGGTAACCGGACAGGAACGTGGTCATCTCCAGGTACTGGGCCCGCGCCACGGTTCCCCAGCCGGCGAACTCCGGCGGCAAGTCGTCCAGGATCCGCTGCTCGGGCTCGCCGGCCTGGAGCGGCCCCAGCGCCTCGGGCGCCAGGAACGTCGTCATCATGCCGGTATTCTGCCACCTCGGACGGTGGCTGAAAAGCATGTCGTCGGCCTCGTCGAGTCCCTGGCCGTAGAACCGTTGCAGGAACTGCGGCGGCGACTTGGCCAGATACGGGTATAGCCGGGTCAGCAGCCGCGGACGCTGCGGCGACTGCGGCTGGCGCGCCCAGAACCGACGGACCTTGGCCTCGCGAAAGATATTGTAGCCGCAGAAAACCTCGTCGGCGCCCTCCCCGGTCAGCACCACTTTCCAGCCGTGCCGGCGGACCAGGCCCGACAGCGCGTGCAGCGGTGCCGGCGCGGTTCGCAGCACCGGCGTCTCGGTGTGCCAGATCACGTCGGCGAAGCGGCCGGCGATGTCGGCGCCGTCCACGTTGATCGCGCTGTGCTCGGTGCCCAGGTGGGCGACCATCGCCTGCTGCCACTGGCTCTCGTCGTATTCGCGATCGGTGAAGCCGACCGAGAACGTGCGCAGCCGGTTGTCGGTGCAGCTCTGGATCAGCGCCGTGGTGGCCGAACTGTCCAGGCCGCCGGAAAGGTACGCGCCCACCGGCACGTCGGCGCGCAGGCGGATCACCGCCGCGGCCTCGAGACGGTCTCGGATCTCGCGGGTCATGCGCACCCGCGCCGCGCGGTCGGGATGCTGCTGATCCTCCCGAGCGGGCAGGAACTCCGGCCGCCAGTAGCGTCGCAGCGCCAGGCAATCCGGCAGCGGCGCCGGCGGCGGGGTCCCGGCGGGGTCGGCCCCGGACACGGACGCCGTGGTGCCCGGCGGCAGTTGCGCGATCCCGGCGAACGGCGTCGCGGGCGCGATCGTCGACCAGTAGGTGAAGACCTCGGCCAGGCGCTCGGGATCCACGCGGCGCTCCAGGCCCGGCCAGGCCAGCAACGCCTTGATCTCCGATCCGAAAACCAGCGTCCCGCCCGCGCGGGCCACGAAGAGCGGCCGGATGCCGAAGCGGTCGCGGGCCAGGAAGAGCCGGCGCGCCTGCCGGTCCCAAATCGCGAACGCGAACTGGCCGTTGAAGCGCTCGACGCACGCGTCGCCCCATTCCTGGAAGGCGTGGACGATGACCTCGGTGTCGCTGCGCGTGCGGAAGACGTGGCCGCGGGCCTCGAGCAGGTGCGTCAGTTCGGGATAGTTGTAGATTTCGCCGTTGAACGCGATCCAGTGCCGGCCGTCCTCCGCGGTGAGCGGCTGCTGGCCGGTGGCGAGGTCGATGATGCTGAGCCGCGCATGGCCCAGGAAGCAGGAACGGTCGCGCCAGGCGCCGAATTCGTCGGGCCCGCGGTGCCGCAGGCTGCCGACCATCCGCTCGGGCAGACCGTCGGCGAGTTGCAGGGAACCGTCCAGCGCCACCGCGCCGCAGAAACCGCACATGTCTCGTTCACGTCCTCTTTGCTTGCCGCAGGCGCCGGGCCGGACACGGCGCAGGAATGGTATCCGTTCATCGACAGGATTCGCCGCTGCCTTGACGCGGAAAATCCCTTACAATGCCCGCGCCAGAAATCCCCGCTCCCTCGCAGGAGGTGTTTCCTTGCGCGTTCAGAATATCGTCCTCGGCCTGCTCCTGGCCACCCTCGCAGCAGGCGCCGTCCAGGCCGCTCCCGTCCGCGATCACGTGATCGTCCCCGAAGACTACCTCGACATCGCCTCGATCACCAGCCTGGCCGTGTCTCCGGACGGCAAGCTGGCGGTCTGGACCGAGAGCCGCTGGGGCCGCGGCGCCGAGGGCCGGTTCTCCGACCTCTGGCTGCTGGAACGCCGCGACCGTCCCGCCGCCACGCTCCGTCTGACCTTCGACGGCTTCGGCGCCGCGGCGCCCGTCTGGTCGCCCGACGGCGCGTGGATCTATCTGCTGGGCCGTCGCGAGCAGGCCGGCCGGGACAAACCGCCTTTCGACGGCACCCGGCAGGTCTGGCGAATCCGCGCGGACGGACGCGACCTGATGCCCGTCACCCGCGCCGACGACGGTGTCGGGCAGTTCTGCATTTCCCCCGACGGCGGCACAATCTACTACACCGTCAGCGAAGAGCACCGTGACGAACCGTGGCGCGACCTGAAGAAGGAATACGACCACCTCGAATACGGCCACGGCGTCAGCGAATGGGACGCGGTCCACAGCATCGACGTCACGACCTGGCGCCGGCGCGAAGTCCTCCCCGCCGAGCGCGTCATCCACGACCTCGCCCTCAGCCCCGACGGCCGCAGCCTCGCCATGATCACGACGGCCGACCAGGAGCAGATCTTCATGGAAGGCTGGTCCCGCGTCGACGTGCTCGACCTCGCCACCGGCGACATGGCCCTGGCCACGCCCTCCGGCTGGCGCACCGACCACCCGTCGCCGTACGGCTGGCTCGAGGGCCTGGCCTGGTCCGCCGACAGCGACGCCCTGGCCTTCACCATCAGCTACGACGGCTACCCCACGCGCATCTACGCCGCCGAGCGGACCGACGACGCCTGGAACCTGCAACAGGTCACGCGCCCGGATCCGCTCAGCTGCGACGGCGGCCTGGTCTGGCTCGGTCGGACCCGCACGCTCTGCTACCGCGGCGAGGCCGAGGGCCGCGTCCGGGTGATCGCCGTCCGCGACGTCAAGAACGGCAGCCAGGGCGCCACCCGCGAGCTGACGCCCGGCGACATCGTGGTCGAGGACTTCGCCTTCACCCCCGACGGCAAGACGCACCTCGCGGTCGTGGGCACCACCGAACGCCTGGCCGACATCTACCAGGTCAAGGGCGGCCGCCTGTCGCCCCTGACGGACCTCAATCCGCAGGTCCACA
Organism: uncultured Fibrobacteraceae bacterium; assembly: GCA_964547085.1. GTDB lineage: Bacteria > Krumholzibacteriota > Krumholzibacteriia > LZORAL124-64-63 > LZORAL124-64-63 > Glo-17. The sequence goes on from CAZJMO010000045.1 coordinate 9,723, forward strand.
CCTGGCAATTGCCGCAGATCGAGCACGTCACCTGGACCGGCGGCGACGGCGACGCCTGCAGCGGCATCCTCGAACTCCCCGCCGGCTACGACCGCGCCACCGGCGACCCGCTCCCGCTGGTCCTGGAGATCCACGGCGGTCCCACCGCCTCGACCCGCTATCGCCTCCGCCTCTGGATCTACGGCCGCGCCGTGATGCCTGCGAACGGCTATGCTTTATTGAGCGTAAATTACCACGGGTCTACTGGTTACGGCGATGAGTTCATGGAAAAACTCATCGGCCGCGAGAACGACATCGATGTGGCCGACCTGCTCACCGGCGTCCAGTACCTGATCAACGAGAAGCTGGCCGACCCCGATCGCGTGGGCGCCATGGGCTGGAGCAACGGCGGCTACCTCACCAACTGCGTGATCACCGCCGCTCCCGACATCTTCAAGGCGGCCAGCAGCGGCGCCGGCGTCCTCGACATGGTGATCCAGTGGGGCACCGAGGACACGCCGGGCCACGTCATCAACTTCGCCGAGGGCCTGCCCTGGCAGACGCCCGACCATTACCGCGCGGCCTCGCCGCTCTACAACCTCGACAAGGTCCGCACGCCGACGATCATCCACGTCGGGGGAGCCGATCCCCGCGTGCCTCCGGCGCACAGCAAGGCACTGTACCGCGCACTGCACCATTACCTGGGCGTACCGTGCGAGTTGGTCGTCTATCCCGGCGAGCCCCACGGCCTGACCACCGCGGAAAACCGGATGGCCAAGATCCACTGGGATCTGGCCTGGTTCGATCGCTATCTGCTGGGTCACGAGCCCGGCGCGGACGCGGAGTAGACATGGACACCGCAAGCCCTGTTCGTTAGGTTCCCATGGCAACGCAACCGCGGGGCGGGCCGCATCGCGCGAAGGCCCCGCGGAAGTTCCCCAATCCCGAGAGGATCCATTCATGAAGACCCTCACCACCCTGGCCCTCGTCGCCGTGCTCGCACTGGCGGCTTGCGGCGGCCAGAGCGAGGAGAAACCCTTGTCGTCCCTCGAGCCCGGTATCCAGGAAGTCAGCTACGCTCTCGGCATGGACCTGGCCCGCCAGGTCGCCGGTATGCCCGGCGCCGAGAACCACGAGATGCTCCTGGCGGGCGCCCGCGACCAGATGGCCGGCTCCCCCAAGCTCACCGCCGACGAGGCCCGGACCACGATCCAGGGTCACAACCACGCCTCCGGTGAGGAACACACCGAAGACGAGTGGTCCGACCCCGACTTCGCCACCGAGACCGACCAGCGCGCCTACGCGGTCGGCGTCACGGTCGCCGAATTCGCAGCCAAGATGATCGAGGGGCTCGACACCCACGCCATGATCCAGGGTCTGAACGACAATCTCGCCGGCGGCGAGACCCTCCTGCCGGCCGACAAGGCCAGCACCGTCATCGGCGATTTCCACCGTCGTCAGCAGGAGCAGAAGGCCGAGGCCAACACGGCCGAGGGCGAGGCGTTCCTGGCCAAGAACGCGGAGCGCGACGGCGTGCAGGTCACCGAGAGCGGCCTGCAGTACGAGGTCGTCAAGATGGGCGAAGGCGACATGCCCGCCGCGACGGACAAGGTGCAGGTGCACTATCGCGGCACCCTCATCGACGGCACGCAGTTCGACAGCAGCTACGACCGCGGCGAGCCCATCAGCTTCCCGCTCAACGGCGTGATCCGCGGCTGGACCGAGGGCCTGCAGCTGATGCCCGTGGGCAGCACGTTCAAGTTCTACATTCCGAGCGATCTCGGGTACGGGATGCGCGGCGCCGGAGGGGACATCGGCCCCAACGCCACGCTGATCTTCGACGTGGAGTTGCTGGCGATCGAGTCCGAGTAGTCCGAACAGCCGGACGAGACGACACGAGGCCTCGCCGTCAGGCGAGGCCTCGTCGTTTTCCTCCCGGATCGACCGGATCAGACCGCGGCGCACCCGCGGGCGAACCGCTCCAGTGCCTCGTGCAGACGCGCGTGGGTGGTCCCGAAGTTCCACCGCAGGAAGCCCGGCAAGCCGAACTCCCGCCCTGCCTGGAAGCCCAGGCCGTGCGCCTCGAAATGCGCCGCCGGATCCTCCAGACCGAGCCCGCGAACGTCCAGCCACGCCAGGTACGTGGCCTCGACGTGCGTCATCTCCACGCCCGGCGTCGCGCCGACCGCGTCCTCGATCAGGTCCCGGCCGCGCCGCAGGTATTCGAGCTGCGCCTCGAGCCAGGCGCCTCCGTGCTGGTACGAGGCCAGCGCCGCGGTGTATCCCAACGCATTGACATGCGGGACGATCATCGCCGCGGCCCGCTGGAACCGGCGTCGCAGCGACGGATCCGGAATGATCGCGTAGCTGCAGCACAAACCGGCGATGTTGTATGTCTTGCTCGGCGCCATGAGCGTGACCGTCCGTGCGGCGACCTCGGGCGCGATCGTCGCCGTGGGCACGTGCGGACGCGGATCCAGCACCAGCTGGTTATGGATCTCGTCGCTGCAGATGACCAGGTCGTGCCGGGCGCAGAAGTCGGCGAACCGCGCCAGTTCGGCGGGCTCCCACAAACGACCGCACGGGTTGTGGGGCGAGCAGAACAGGTAGAGCCGCGTGGTCTCCTCGACCGCCGCCTCCAGCGCATCCCAGTCCATCTCCCAGCGTCCGTTCGAGCGCACCATCGACGCGGTCTGCAGCGAGCGGTCCATGGCCTTGGGACAGGCCAGGAACGGCGGATAGATGGGTGTCGAGGTGAGGACGCCCTCGCCGCGGTCGGCGAACGCGCGGCAACTCGCCGACAGCCCCGACACCAGCCCCGGCAGCCAGACCAGCCAGTCGGCCTCGACCCGCCAGCCGAACGCCCGTTCGAGATACGCCAGGACCTCATCGACCAGCTCGTCGGGAACCTGCGTGTACCCGAAGACACCGTGATCGATGCGCGCGTGCAGCGCCTCGAGCACCGGCGGCGGGCTCAGGAAATCGGTGTCGGCCAGCCAGAGCGGCAGGATGTCGCGGTCGCGATACCGTTCCCACTTGAGGCTGGCGGTGTGGGTGCGGTCGATCTCGCGGTCGAAGAATTGAGCCTCGGTGCGGTGTGTCACGGTCGTTTCATCTCCTCGAGCAAGGTGCGGACCCGTTCGGCGGCGTCCTCCGGTGTGGCGACCAGGAACCAGCGGCCGTCGCCGCAAGCGTCGAGGAACTTAGCTCCCGGATCGAAGTCCAACAAAACAACCGGCCGTTCGAAACGCAGCGCCAGGGCGATCTCGCTGAGCGTGCCGCCCTGGCCGCGGCAGGCGACCACGACATCGCTGGCAAGGATGTTGGCGACGTTGCGCGCCGCGCCCATGCCCGTGGGAATGACGATGTCGAGATACTCGCTCGCCGCCTCGCGTTCCTGGTCGAAGAGGATGCCGACGCTCAGGCCGCCCGCCTCGCTGCACCCCCGGGCCGAGGCTTCCATCACGCCGGTGGGCCGCCCGCCGTTGAGCAGGATCCAGCCGTTCTCGGCGATCAGGCGACCGATCTCGCGGGCGTTCTTCTCCGTTCGGGGGTCGGCGGTGGTTCCACCCATGACCCCGACGATCGTGCGGCGCATGTCCATCCTCCAGGATTCCGTGGGCGGCGGGCGCCCACTCCGGAACCGGGCGACCACGCCGATGGCGCTCGCTTCCCAGGATGCCACGCGGCGCGGTCCGGCGCAAGAAGGCGGGTCAGGAGGGAACGGCGGCGGTCAGGACCGCAAGAAGGTCCCGACGCGAGAAGACGTACGGCAACACGGGGTAGCGCTGCGCCAGGTGATCGCCCAGATTGCTCGTCTCACTGTCGCGCAGCACGCAGACGACGGCGTCCTGCTGATCCAGGAACGGCAGGATCTTCTGCAACTGCGGAACCGTGATGCAGCTGGGATCGAGCACCACCAGGCCGACGGCTTCGTGGCCCAGATCGTGGTTGAAGTAGTCCTTGAGCGGATACGTCCGTCCGCCGAAATGCGCGAGCAGACCGCCGACCCAGGACACCCGGTCCTGGTCGGTGCTCAGGACCACCGCGGAACCGATATCGCGCGGCTCGGTCCCGCTCGCAGCGTTCAGATTCGCGCCGTCGGCGGCGATCTTCAGGAAGACCGTCCGCTCCTCGAGCTTC
>CAZJMO010000046.1:0-13606 GCA_964547085.1 uncultured Fibrobacteraceae bacterium
CGGGCATCTTCAAGAGCGACGATCCCAAGCCGCGCGCCGAGGCGATCGTGCAGGCGGTGACGCATTTCGACGACCCCAAGAAGATTCTCGAGATCAGCATGGAACTGGGCGAAGCGATGGCCGGCATCGACGTGGCCTCGATCCCCGAGAACGAGAAGATGGCCAGCCGCGGCTGGTAGCGACGATTGCGACGAGACGACCGGGCCGCCCAGGCGGCGGCCCGGTCCGCACCATGGAGGACATAGCGGCCATGCGAGGTGAGACCATGACGTTGCCCGTCGGACTGCTGGCGTTGCAGGGCGACTACGACAAGCACCGTGGGATCCTGGCCGCCGTCTGTCGCGAGACGCGGACCGTGCGCCGTGCCGGGGGACTGGCGCAGGGGGGCGCCCTGGTCATTCCCGGCGGCGAGTCGACGACGCTCTCGCGCCTCATCGACAGCGGCGGCATGCGCCAGCCGTTGCTCGACTTCGCAGCGGCCGGCAAGCCCATCATGGGCACGTGCGCCGGCCTGATCATGCTCTCCAGCGGCCTCACCGGCGAGACCCGCGACGACTGGCACGGCGTCCGGCCGCTCGGCCTGCTCGACGTGGTCGTGCAGCGCAACGGTTTCGGTCGCCAGATCGACAGCTTCACCGAGAATCTGGAGATGGCCGGCGTCAACGGCGACACCGCGTCGTTCGCCGCGGTCTACATCCGCGCGCCGAGGATCACCGCGGTCGGCGACGGGGCGACGGTGATCTGTCGGCGGTCCGGCGGCGAGGTCGTGGGTGTGCGGCAGGGCAATATCGTCGGGCTGACGTTCCACCCGGAACTGGGCGACGACGGGCGATTCCACCGGCTTCTGGGCTGACCCCGCGGCCGATCCGCTAACCGACCTCTTGCGCCAGCCATTCGGCGATCGCGGTGATCTCGGCGGCATGCGCGGGGTCGTCCGCGGCGGCGGCGAGGAGCCGGTCGCGCATCGCCGCACCCCGGTATGACACGTTCTGCAACCGCTCGGTCACGGTGTCGATCATGTCCGGCAGGAGGCTGTCGGAGAAGATCCGCGCGCCGGTGACCAGGCCCTTCTGCGCATCCAGATGCACATCGATCACGCCCCAGTCGAACCGGGTCGACAGGTGGTGGTCGAAGCGCGGGGTCTCCCCGAAACGCCAGTTCCAATCCTGCTGCTGGGCGTAGTGAGCCCGAAGCGCCGGTCTGTGCTCGATCTCGGAGCGGTCCAGGAGCTCCAACGGCGCATCCTCGCCGTGGTGCGCGCGGAAGGCGTCGGCCAGTGCGTCGCAGAAGCTGTCGTGATCGATGGACGGGGCGAACTCGGTGAGGTTGGCCACGCGCGAGCGGACCGACTTGATGCCCTTGGCGACGAGCTTGCGCGGGTCCGGACGCAGGAGTTCGCCGAGCCGGCCGAGGTCGGTGCTCAGGAGCATGGTGCCGTGGTGGAAGGCGCGGTCGCGGGTCTCCTTGAAGGCGCTGCCGGAGACCTTGCGGCCGTCGACGAGGAGGTCGTTGCGGCCGGAGACCTCGCCCTCGATGCCGAACGCGGCCAGGGCGCGCAGGAGCAACGCGAAGTTCTGCTGCTTGGAGTATGTGCTCCTGCCCGACAGGAACGTGAAGCAGGTGTTGCCCAGATCCTGGTAGACGGCGCCGCCGCCGCTCTGGCGTCGCGTGAGCTGGACGCCCTGCTGCTGCATCGTCTCCAGATCGCACTCGACCCAGGGATTCTGGTGCCGACCGATCACGATGTTCGGCCGGTTGCGCCACAGGAAGAGCACCGGGGCGGACGGGTCCATGTCGCGGAAGATGTAGTCCTCCGTGGCGAGGTTGAACCAGGGGTCGGTCTCGGCGGATTTCAGGATGCGGATGGTCAAGGTCAACCTGCCTTGTCGAGCGGGATGGTCGTGACGTATTCCCGGAGGTCGGAGACGAGTGCGCGTTCGAGTTCGGCGAGGTTGTCGGCGCGCGTCTCGGTGAAGACGAAACCGAAGACAGGATACTCATGGAAGTCGGTCCGGCGCACCTCGAGGGGCTTCTCGAACGTCGCGACGAGGCGATCGTAGTCGAAGGCCGCGATCCGGTCGCCGTCGACGCCGGTGGAGTTGTCGAGGATCACCACGGCGTAGACCTTGCCGTCCTTGCCCCGCAGGAGCTCGTCCCAGTCCGGGACCTGATGCGACTGGTAGTAGACGTAGGGGTTGAAGCCGTAGGCGTGATGGGCGAGGTCGGGACTGGTGCACCAGCCGCCGAAGCGCATCGGGTTGATCTCGATCGGCAGCAGGCGGCCGCCCGCCTCGCGGCGCAGTTCGACGTGGACGGGGAAGTTCTTCACGCCGGCCAGCGCGCCGATCTCGGTCAGGAACGCCGTGAACTCGGCCAGATTCGCCTCGATGATCGCCTTGGAGGTCATGTAGACGCGGTCGCTGACGTCGTGGTCCGAGGCGAAGACGTGGTTCATGATGTTGAGGATGACGGGCTTGCCGTCCCGATCGAAGTAGGCGTCGATGGCGAATTCGTCGCCGTCGATGCACTGCTCGATGATGAAGGACGCGGCGTCGAAGACCTCGACCGGGTAGATGTCGCCGGCGGCCCGGATCTCGGCGTGGATCGCGTCGATCGTCCGCCGCCATTCCCGCGCGTCGTCCACCTTGTGCACGCCCATGCTGAAGAACCCGACGCTGGGCTTGATCACCAGCGGCAGCGGCAGCTGATCGACCGGCAGATCGCGCAGCTGATCGAGGCGGACCTCGCGGAACCGGAAGTCGGGTTCCATGGGGGCGATCATCGTCCGGAACTTCACCTTGTTCTTGAAGAGATCGATCTTTTCCGGCAGGCCCGTGAACGACAGGTGCTCGGCGATCCAGCCGATCGCGTTCTCGCTCGTCGTGTAGATGGTGAGGTCCTCGGCCGCGCGCGCGTACTCGATCGCGCCGTCCTCGCTCAGCAGGTTGGCGCCGTCACGGAAGCCGAGTTCGATCGCGATCGGGGTCTGCACCACGGGCAGCCGGTGTCGGGCGATGGTGTCCTTCAGGAAATCGGAGACGAGTGGCTTGTCGACGAAGATCATGGCGTTCCTTGGCCCGGTGTCGGGTGCGGTTCGAGACGGCTCTGTCATGGAGAGGGTCCGTGGGGTGAGGCAATAGTAATCAGTCGGATGCCCGGCGCCAGGAACGAACGCCGGGCCTCCGCGGCAGGGATCAGACGAGGCCGGCGGCCCGGCGCACCATCTCGGCGGCTTCCATCGCGCGCAGTCCGTCGCGTCCGGAGACCCTGGGCGCGCCGCCGTCGCGCAGACACTGGACGAACGCGGCCAGCTCGTCGCGAAGCGGGTTGGCATCCGGATCCACCGGCGGCTTCTCGACGGACACCAGCCGGTCCTGCACGAAATCCAGGGGCGAGAGTCCGCTCAGGTCCTCGGGTTTCAGGTCCGCCGGCTTGACCTCGCCGCGCTCGACGCCGGGCGCGCGGCGGATCACGGTGGCGACGCGGTCCATGAAATCGACCTCGACGAAGCTGTCGGCCTGGTAGATCCGCAGGCGGCGCTCGGTGCGCATCGCAATCCGCACGGCCTTGAGGTAGGCCCGGGCGCCGCCCTCGAACTCGATCCAGGCCGCGGCCAGATCCTCCGAGTGGGAAAAGACCGGAACGGCCCAGGCGCGTACGTCGGTGATCTCGCGACGGACGATCGACAGGATGATCTCGAGGTCGTGGATCATCAGGTCCAGGACGACGCCGACGTCGGTGGCGCGGAACGGATAGGGCGCCACGCGGATCGCCTCGGCGAAGTGGGGTTCGGTCAGGTGTTTGGTCACCGCGCGCAACGCCGGGTTGAAGCGCTCGATATGGCCGACCTGCAGGCGCGTGCCGGTGCGGTCGGCGATCTCGCAGAGCGCGCGGGCGTCCGCGACGGTGGCCGCCAGCGGCTTCTCGACCAGGCAGGGGACGCCGTGCTCCAGGAGGTTCGCGGCCAGCGCGTGGTGCAGGGTGGTGGGCGCGGCGACGCTGGCGCCGTCCAGGGACGTCAGGTCCAGGGACGCGATGTTCGGCACCCACGGGCAGCCGTAGAGGTCGGCCAGCGCCTGGCGTGCGGGATCGGGATCGCAGATGGCGGCCAGCTCGACATCGGGCAGGCCGGCGAGCTGCTGGGCGTGCCAGCGCCCGAGATGACCGGCGCCGATGACCGCGATACGCAGAGGTTTGGCGGGCATGGCGGCTCCTCTCGTGAGTTCGGATTCCTCATGTTGGTCGGAGTCTACACCGGAACGGTGGGTTTGGCGAGATCGGTCGCGCGGTGGTCGTGTCCCGGTGCCGTGTGTATGTTGACAACGTAGACCCATAAAGTCCGAAATACGTCTTTGGGAGGTGATCGACGCGGCCGGGCGTTCGAACGCATGATATCACCACAACAGCGCGGTCAACGGCAGGTCCGGTCTTCGCAATCTCGCGATATCAGGTCCTCGACCCATTTCCCCGGCTTTCCGGCCGGTCTGGCCAGGACGGTCGCTCGGGTCGCGCGCCGCTACGCGTTCCGCGCCAACGCATCGTACCTCGAACTCATCGACTGGGACGACCCGGACGATCCCATTCGGCAGCTGATCATTCCCCAGGCCGCGGAACTGGACGATTGGGGCCGTCTGGACGCCAGCGACGAGGCGGCCAACACGGTCGTCCGCGGGGTCCAGCACAAGTATTGCGACACGGCCCTGGTCCTGGCCGCCTCGACCTGCGCCGGCTACTGCCGCTATTGCTTTCGCAAGCGTCTGTTCATGCGTCACGACGAGGAGGTCGCGCGCGACCTCACGCCCGCCTATCGATACGTGGCGCGACATCCGGAGATCACCGACGTGCTGCTGTCGGGCGGCGATCCCTTGGTTCTGTCGACCCCGCGCCTGGCGGATATGGTGCGGCGGTTCGCGGCCATGCCTCACGTGCTAACCGCCCGCGTCGGGTCCAAGGTGTCGGCGTTCAATCCGCGCCGGATCCTCGACGACCGTGTCCTTCTCGACCTGATCGCCGACATCGCGGCCGGCGGCACCGCGTTCTACCTCATGGCGCACTTCGACCATCCACGCGAACTGACCGACCCCGCCCGTCGGGCGATCCGCGCGGTGCAGGACGCGGGTGGCCACGCGGTGAACCAGTGTCCGCTGATCCGGGGCGTCAACGACGACCCGGAGGTCCTGCGCGAGTTGTTCGAGACGGCGACCGAGCTGGGCGTGCCGCAATACTACGTCTTTCAGGGTCGGCCGACCGCGGGCAACGCGCCGTTCGAGGTGCCGCTGGTCCGCAGCTGGCGGATTTTCGACTGCGCGCGGCGGCGTTGTTCGGGATTGTCGCGCCGGGTCCGGCTGGTGATGAGCCATGCCAGCGGCAAGATCGAGGTTCTCGGTGTCGACGCCGAACACATCTTCCTGAGGTACCACCGCGCCCTGGACGCTGCGCTGGAGAGCCGGTTCCTGGTTTGCCGCCGCGACGACGATGCGAACTGGCTCGACCAACTCGAGGTGCTCGCCGGCGGTTGATCCGTCGATATCGACAGTGTCGGAAGTTGTCCAACGGCGGCCATTTGCGGGGTTCCCGTATTGGCCGCCGCGTGTCTTTCGGCCTCGCGAACCGGTGTCGGGCCTGCTCAGATCTTGGTCCCACCTGACCGAGAATCTGACCGCCGGTGGTGGAGACTGCTTGCCGCCGTGGACGCCCTCGACGGGGATTCCGACACCCGCGGATTCATTCTCATTCCGACTTAATCCCTGAAAATACAAGGTGTTGAGACGCTCGTGCCATTTGCGTGGTCGGGGCCTTCGGGCTCCGCCGCCGCCGGATTCGGCGCGCGTGCCGCGGAACGGGACTTGCGGTAAGGATGCGGAAACGTGCGGCGTGGATCGCGGAGTGATCCGTCCTCCTGCCGTCGAGCTTCTCGTCAGAAGGGACAGACGATGCACAACGTCCGCAAGGCCGGTTTTTCGCTCTTCGAGGTCCTGATCGCCGTGGCCATCGTGGCGGTGGTGTCGGTGGCCATCGGAGTGCCGGTGGTGCGTAGCCTGAACAAGGGCAAGGCGGCGCGAGCCCAGAGCGACGCCCAGGTCATCGGCTCGGCCATCCTGGAATTCTACAAGGACGTGGGGCAGTGGCCGGCGCAGGCCGACCGCGATCCCAACCCCGAAGCCTGGCGCCTGGTGGGGAACTACAGCCTGGGCGGCGGCAACAACGGGATCCCGGGCGGCAATGCGAAGGTGTCCGGCGCCAGCGGCTGGTGCAAGGAAGGGCACGCGCTGACGCTCACCGAGCAGCTCGTGAGGAACCGGCAGGGCAAGCTGCGCACGCTGTACGCCGAGAGCGCCAACCCGCAGTCGGTTCCGGGCTGGAACGGTCCGTACCTGGACCGCGTGCCGCTCGATCCTTGGGGCCGTCCGTACGTGGTCAACATCGGCCATGCGCATCCCGCGGTGGCCGGTTCCCGCACGTCCGACAACGACTATCACAACGTCATGGTCCTCTCCGCGGGCCGCAACGGAATCTTCGAGACGCCGCACGACGCCAAGACCTACGACGAGCAACCGGGCGGCGACGACATCGGTTTCGTCATCCGCGGCGCAACGCGTTTCGAGTAATCGGATCCGGGAGAACTCATGGCGGTAGTCAAGACCAAGAAACTCGGCGAGATCCTGATCGACGCCGGGATCATCACGGCCGAAAAGCTCGACCTCGCGCTCCGCGAACAACGGCAGACGGGCGAGAAGCTGGGCATCATCCTCCAGCGGCTCGGCATCTGCTCGGAGAACGAAATCGGGCAGGTGCTCGCGAGCCAGGCGGGCGTCGAGTGCGTGCAGTTGGCGAATCTGGAGCTGGACCGCTCGGTGATTCCGCTGATCGACCGCGCGTTCGCCGAACAGCGCTCGGTGCTGCCGCTGCGCCGCAAGGGCAGCACGCTCCAGGTGGCGATGGCCAACCCGCTGGATATCGCCACCATCGACGAGTTGACCCGCATGACGGGTTCCTACATCGAGGTCGTGCACGCGGCGACGAGCGAGATCGCCGACGCGACCGTCCGTCTCCTCGGCGCCGGCGATTCTTCGAGCAACGAGGTTCCGCTCCTGATCGAGACGGCGCAGCGCGCGCTTGCCAGCGGCGTCAAGCTGGGCGACGCCGACTCGCCGTTCATCCGCCTGGTCGACGGCGTCATCGGGATGGGCGTGCAGATGGGCGCCACCGACATCCACATCGAGCCCGAAGAGAAGATCCTGCGCTGTCGCTACCGCGTGGACGGGCGTCTGGTGCAGGGCGCGATCCTGCCGATGGATCTTCTGGGCATCGTCATCACGCGCATCAAGATCATGGCGGAGATGAACATCTCGGAGAGCCGCGTGCCGCAGGACGGCCGCATCCTCTTCACCGCCGGCAAGCGCAACGTCGACCTCCGCGTCTCCACGTTCCCCACCGTCCACGGCGAAGGCATCGTCTGCCGGATCCTGGACAAGGAGAACCTGATCGTCGGCATGACCAAGCTGGGCATGCCCGACCGGATCCGCGAGGATTTCAGCAACGACATCACCCGTCCGCACGGCATCATCCTGGTGACCGGCCCCACGGGTTCGGGCAAGACGACCACGCTCTACTCCGCGCTCACGTTCCTCAACAAGCCCGACACCAAGATCATCACGCTCGAGGATCCGGTGGAGTACGAGCTGCCGATGATCAACCAGGCCCAGATCAACACGGCCAAGGGCTTCACCTTCGCCAAGGGTCTGCGCGCCATCCTCCGCCAGGATCCCGACATCCTTCTGGTCGGCGAGATCCGCGACGTCGAGACGGCCCAGCTGGCCATCCGCGCCGCGCTCACCGGCCACCTCGTCTTCAGCACGCTGCACACCAACAGCGCCGTCGGCGCCGTGCCGCGTCTGCTGGACATGGGCATCGAGCCGTTCCTGCTGTCGGCCACGCTGCTCTCGATCGTCGCCCAGCGACTGGTGCGGACGGTCTGTCCCGAGTGCGGCGCCCCGGTGGATGCCAAGCCCGAAGAAATGGAGCTGCTGGGGCTGACCGAGGCCGACCTCGAAGGCGCCGAACTGCGCGTCGGCAAGGGCTGCAGCCTCTGCCGCAACAGCGGCTACCGCGGGCGGATGGCGGTCTTCGAGTACCTCCGGATCAACAGCACGATCCGGCGCATGATCGCCGAGGGCCGCGACGCGGCCGACATCGAGATCGCCGCGCGCGAGGGCGGCCAGCAGAGCCTGCAGAACGATGCGATCACCAAGCTGAAACTCGGCCGCACGACGTTCAAGGAAGTCCAGCGGGTGATCTCATGAGGGAGTACCGCTACAGCGCGCTCGCGTCGAACGGCCAGACGATCAACGGCATCCGTCGGGCCGAGGACGCCGAGACCCTGGCGTCCGGGCTGCTCGAGCACGGCCTGGTCCTGCTGAAGAGCAAGCCGACGCTGGGGTCGCTCGGACAGATGTTCTCGTCGGCGGGCCACGCCGGCCGCAAGGAACTGCGGGACTTCACGCAGCACATGGCGACGTGCCTTTCGGCGGGCGTCCCGGCGGTGACCGCGCTGGCGGACTTCCAGGAGCAGAGCAAGGGCGCGTTCGCCGATGTCGTGGCCGACATCCGCAGCGACGTCAGCAGCGGGACCGCGCTGGACGAGTCGTTCGCGCGACATCCGTACGTCTTCGAACCGGTGTATCTCGCCATGGTCGCCGCGGGCCAGGGTTCCGGCGGTCTGGACGACGCGTTCAGCGAGCTCGTCGATTTCCTGGAGTGGAACGAGAACCTCCGCAGCCAGACGACCCAGGCGCTCATCTACCCGGCGATCCTCGTCGTCGGCATCATCGGCCTGTTCATGCTGATGATGCTCTTCGTGGTTCCGCGCTTCAGCTCGATCTTCGAGCAGGTGGACTTCGAGCTGCCGGTGCTGACCCAGCGCATGCTCGCGATGGGGAATTTCATGGGCCATTGGTGGTGGCTGATCCTCGTCGCCATCGCCGGCCTGGTGGTGGGCTTCAAGTCGGCCATCGCGACCGAACGCGGCGCCTTCCTGCGCGACCGCATGCTCCTGTCGGTGCCGGTCCTCGGCAGCTTCGTGCGCAAGATCGCACTGTCGCGCTTCGCCAAGACGTTCTCGCTGGTCTTCGCCTCGGGGCTGAACCTGCTCCAGTTGCTGGACCTGATGCAGGGCGTGGTCGGCAACCGGGTGATGGCGCAGCAGCTGGCCATGATCCGCCAGCGCGTCGCGACCGGCGAGTCGCTCCAGGACGCGTTCCAGGATGCGTCCGTGTTTCCGCCGATGGTGCAGCGCCTGGTGGCCGTCGGCGAGAAGACCGGTTCGCTGGACGTCTCGCTCCGCAAGGCGTCCGACTACCTGGATCGCGAGATCCCCAGAGACCTGAAGAAGACGTTCACGATCTTCGAAGCCGTGATCATCGCCGTGCTCGGCGTCGTGGTCTGCGTGGCGGCTCTGTCGCTGCTCATGCCGATCATGCAGATCAAGGGCTCGATGTGAGCCGAGAAGGAGAGCCCGTGTTTGCACGCGCCAGACATCGAGAAGGTTTCACGCTGATCGAGATCATCGTGGCCGTCGCGATCATCGCCGTCCTCGCCGGCGCCATCACGCCGCTGGCGTTCCGCGAGATGTTGCAGGCACGCGAGGAGGCGACGCTCAACGAGTTGAACGCGTTGTCGGACGCGCTCGGTGATTTCTACGAGGACACCGGACGTTTCCCCGCCGAGAGCGAGGGCCTGGCCGCCCTGGTGATCGATCCCGGCGCGACCGGCTGGCAGGGACCGTACGTCGGGAGCGACCGCGGCGATCCCGTGACCGAGGTGAGCACCGACGAATTCGGTCAGACCTATCTCTACGACCTGGCGCCGACGACCAATCCGGCCGGTGCGGCGGACGTGGTCGTGGCCAGCGGCGGCGGCGACGGCACGGTCACCTTCGGCTCGGTCGGTCATCTCTGGACCATCGACGGCGACGGCGACGACCTGCTGGCCCTGGTCTCCACCGGACCGATCAACCGCGACAAGATCCGGCTCTGCAGTGCGGAGATCGAGGCGATCGCCGACGCGGCCCGCAGCTACTACGAGGACAACGCGGCGTTCCCGACGACCGCCGGACAACTGGTGCCGGCGTACCTCGACGCGGGCGTGGGCGGCGGCAATTTCGTCGACCCCTGGAATTCGGCCTACGGGCTGGTTCTGATCACCGGTGGCACCGCGCCCGACGAACTGGCCGTGCGCAGCCGCGGTCCCGACCGCCAGGACGACGGCGGCGGCGACGACGATGTCGCGATCGCCGTGAGCAGCGTTCCGCCGGGTCGCAAGACATCGCTGTGGAAACTGGAAATCGCACAGACGGCGCTGAACAACCAGCCGTCCCTGGCGTTGACCGGGAGCTGGACCACCGACCGTGCATTGCTCGGTCTGACCGGCGCCTTCGATCGCGACGGCTGGGGGAACGTCTTCGGCGTGAACGTGACCGCCCGCGCCGTGTACTCGGTGGGACCGGACGGCAACGGCATCCTCGTGACGGACAATCTGCCGGCGGGAGTTGGACCATGAGCAAGGAACAGGGATTCAGCCTGCACCGGGTGGAGGACACCCTCGTCGGCATCGGCGTGTCCGCGCGCAATGCCGGCCGGTGGCAGGTCGACACCGTGACCCGTCGGCCGCTCGGCGAGGATCTGCCCGACGACCTCGCACGCGCCATGACGCGCGACGTGGACGGCGTGACGTGGCTGTTGCCGGATGCCGACGTCGCCTCCAGCCTGGCGGCCTTGCCCCGTTTGAAGGGACGCGAACTCCGCCGCGCGATCGAGGGCTGGGTGGCGCGCAAGGAGGGCGGACAGCCGGGACAGTGGGCGCTCTCGTGGCGCGTGCTGGCCGACGGTCCGCTGCACACGGGGAAGGACCAGCAGTGCGTCTTCGCGCTCCACGCTCCGCGCGAGGCCGTGGACGCCCAGATCGCCGCGGCCGAGCCGTGGGACATCCGACCGGGCCGCATGTTGCCGCCGTCGATGATCCTGGACCAGCTCTTCCGCCGCGTCGGCGACCGGGACGGTGTCGATGTCTGGAACCTCGTCTACATCGGCGCCGATACGAGCTTCCTCTGCGTCGCGTCGCGCTCCTGCCTGCTGCTGACCCGCCCGTTGCCGCACGACCTTTCCGGCGGCACGGACCCCGAGGAGTACCTCGAGCGTCTGGCCACCGAGGTCGACCGCTCGGTCCTCTTCGCGCGTCAGACCGAGGGCAGCCCCGAGGTCGACCGCATCGTCATCTGCGGCGACGCGGATCTCTCCTCGAAACTCGCGTTGCGGCTGGCGGACGTCTCGAACGTGCCGACGGTGCACTGGGCGCTGAACGACCTCTTCGAATGGGACGGCCGGGACATCCCGACCGATCTGCTGATCCCCATGGCGGCCGCCGCGCTGTCGACCCTGCCGATCGACTTCAACCTGCTGCCGGCCGTCGGGCGGCGCCTGCTGGGACCGCGGTCGCGTCGGCGGCTGATCGTCGGGGCGATGTCGGCCGCGGCGGCGCTGGTGCCGGTGCTCATCGTGGGCGGAATGCTGACCGGCGCGGTGCAGGACCGTTACCTGCAGGACGCCCGCGAACAGCTGGTCGTCGCTCGCGAGCGTGCGGACGACGCGGCCCGGATCTATGACCGCCACCGCATGCTGCTGGCCCGCCAGACGCACCTTGACGCCGCGCAGAATATCCGGGGCGACCTCGAGGGCGTGTTGCTGCAACTGGCCGCGGTCACGCCGGCGGAAGTCACCTACCGCGACCTGCAGGTCATCGACAAGCCCGAGCGGACCATGCTGTACCTCACCGGTGAGAGCTCCGCGGGGAGTTCGGCCGTCGCCCAGGCCGCGTTCATGCGGTTCCTGGCGGCGTTGGACGGCAGCTCGTTCCTGGCTTCGCAGGGCGAGCCCCGCTATCTGCAGATCACCGAGCAGGATGACCAGGGCACGATCCGCAAGACCGTGATCTTCAGCCTCGATTACGAACTCGTAGCCAACGATGCGAAAGAGGAGGGCTGAGCATGAAGCTGGCAGGCAGGACCTTGCCGCGACCGTCCGTCCGGCACTGCGTGATCGCCGCGCTCGTGCTGGTCTGGGCCGTGACTCTCGTCACGGTCGCGATCCCGTCGTGGCGCCGCGTGGTGCGTCAACATCAAGAGATCGCCGCACTCGAACGACAGCTCGACACCCTCGACCGCTGGACCGTGGCGGGCCTCTGGCTCGAACGCGCGGTCGCGAGCCGCGAGCCCGCGGTGAACGAGGCCTGGGCGCGACTGTTCCCCTCCGAACGGTCACGAGAAGCGTTGTTCCTCGACCTGGCGCGCGTCGCCGACAGCAGCGGCGTCGAGTCGTTCGCGCTCGAGGAGATGGACGAGATGGGCATGTCGGCGAACGACGTCTGGCAAGCCTCGAATGCACCGGACGACGGTGCGGCGCCCGCGGACGACGCGCCGCCGACCGACGGCGACATGGACTCCATGGACGTCGATCCCGCGCCCACGGTGAATCTGGAATCCTACCGCGTGAAGGCCACCTTCGCGGGCGACTACGCCCGCACGGCGACGTTTCTCGGCGGCCTGGTCGACATCGAACGGTCCCTCGACGTTCACAGCCTGGTGGTGCGCCCCTCGCGGGACGGCATCCTCGTAGAGATGGAGTTGGATGTCTATGTCAGCAAACCGGTCCAGTCTTAGGAACCCCGCGGTCATCGCGGTTGTGGTGGTCGCTCTGGGGGCGGTCGTGGTCCTGAACCTGCGCACCTTCGCGCCGAAGCAGGGCGCGCGCGGACGCGCGGCGGCCGGGCAGTTCGGGCAGCCGGCGCTGCCGTCGGATCTCGACGCGGTCGTGCGCGACGCGGCGCTCGGATTGGCGGCGCCCGCGGACAGCGTCGCCGAGATCGCCGCCGACCGGATCGTGCTGGGGCGGGATCCGTTCGCGAGCGGCGCGAAGGTGACCGCGACATCCGCGCCGACGCGCCGCACCTCGACGCGCCGGGCGCCCAGGAGCAGCCTGACGTGCTCGGCCGTGTTGCTCGGCGGCGAGCGTCCCGTGGCACTCATCGACGGCAAGGCGTACGGCCCCGGCGACGTGATTCGCGGGCACGAGGTTCTCTCCGTCGACACCGAGGGCGTTCGTCTGCGCGAGCCCGCCGGCGGCGAACTCCGGCTGGCGATCGACACCGGGGAATCCGGAGACAGTTATCACGTTGTGACACGCACGCAGACGCGGGAAGACCGGGGCCTGACGCGCCTCGATTCGAAATCCGACACGGAAAGGACGAACCGATGAGAGCGCCGAACGCTGATCGCCGCCGAGCGATGGTCGGGTTGCTGGGGCTGGTCCTGATGATCAGCGCGGCGGCCGCCGTGGCCGACGAGCCGACCCCAGCCTGGGACGAAGGCAAGGCCCCGCTGTCGATCGTGACCAACGGCTGGGTCGACGTGCGCGAGATCCTGCGCAGCGTGGCCGAGAACGCGGGCATGGGTCTGCAGTTGGCGCCGGATGTCAATGGCAAGATCAACGTGCACCTGGAAGGCGTGCGCCTGGGACGTGCGCTCGACGCGGTGCTGGATCCGGTCGATCTGGGC
>CAZJMO010000047.1:0-543 GCA_964547085.1 uncultured Fibrobacteraceae bacterium
GCAACCGGATTCCGCGGTTGTCCTGTCCGGTGTCCAGGCGGCGGAGCCGTCGCCGACCCTGACGATCGGGCTGGAGCGGGAACCGGGCGTGGACCGCCATCTCGTCCTGTTCGGGGACGCGGACCTGAAGTCCGTCACCGGCGGGGCGACGGTCGATGTGACGCCGTTGCGCCAGGTCGTGCCTGCGGCCGATTACATCGTCGTCTCTCCGCGGGCCTTTTCCAGCGCGGCGCATTCCCTGGCGTCGATGCGTTCAAGGCATCTGCCGGGCGTCGCGTCGCCGACGGGAATCGCCGTGGACGTGGAGGACATCTACGCCAACTTCAGCGGTGGCCAGAAGGATTGGCGGGCGATCCGCCAGTTCGTGCGCTGGTGCTGGGTGGAATACGGACAACGGGTGCGCTGGGTCTGCCTGCTGGGCGACGCGAGTCGCGACTACCGGAACTACAGCAACCAGGCTCCGTCGTCCGGTCTTGTGGATTGGATCCCGACCGACTTGGTGACGGTCTTCCCCTGGCAGGAATGGTACCTGATCCCGCAACA
>CAZJMO010000047.1:553-13183 GCA_964547085.1 uncultured Fibrobacteraceae bacterium
GGCCGACGAATCCATCGTGGCACTCGACGCCCCGCCGCTCGATGAACCGTATGACATCCCCGACATCGCGATCGGGCGCCTGCCGGCGACGAGCCCGGCCGCGGCCCAACAACTGGTCGATCGCGCCATCTTGTACGCGGAGGATCTGCCGGAAGGGACGTGGTCCAATCGGGTCGTCTTCTGCGCGGATGATCTCGACCAGATCGGCAGCAGCATTTCGCAGGAGGTCAAACACACCCGACAGGCCGAGGCCCTGGCCAGTCATTACGTTCCGTTGTCGATCGACATGCGGAAGATCTTCATGCTGAATTACCCGAAGGTCGGCTCGTACAAACCGGATGCCCGTCGTGCGCTGGTGAGCGAACTGGGAGCGGGGACGTCGATCTTCTACTACGTCGGACACGGCGCCTCCGATCTGCTGGCGGACGAGCAGGTGTTCCGGAGCGAGGACATCGGGCGCCTGACCAACGGCGACCGGCGGTTCCTCTTCGTGGCGTTCAGCTGCGATGTCGGCGTGTTCGACAATCCGACCCGGCAGTCCATGGCGGAGGAGTTCCTGACCGTCGGGTCCGGGGGGGCGATCGGTTCCATCACGGCGTCGTGGGTGAGCTACATCACGCACAACGACAGCCTGTCGAACGGCTTCTATGAGAACCTCTACCCGAATCGACACGTCTCGGATGTCCAGACCGTCGGAGAGGCGCTGATTGCCGCCAAGGCGACCAAAAGGGCGACGTCGCTGGCGATCAAGAACGGGCGGCGCTACAACCTGCTGGGAGACCCGGCCCTGCGGATCGCCAACCCACTGGACGATGTCGCGTTCATGGCGGGTTCGGCGGATTCGTTGCTGACCGGCCGCGTACACCGGGTCCAGGCGGATCTGGACGCGGCGGGGATTGTCAGCGGTCCGGGAACGACCTATGACCTCACGGTCGAGGACAGCGGAGTACTCGAGCTGTATTATCCGACGGATTCCTGGCTTCGCCCGGGCAACACCGTCTTCCGCGGACAGGGCAGTCTGTCGGTCGAAGATCAGACGATCCCGTTCCTGGCGCCGTTGACGTTGCGGACCGGTGATGCGGGCCGGATCCGTTGCATCATCAACGACGGGGACGAAGCTCACGCGGCGGTCTCGATCGTCGACGTGGCGCTGGCGGCCGCCGGCACCGGCGGCGACGTGCAGGGGCCCGTCGTGAACCTGGGCTTCGACGACGGTCAGATCCGTGTGCGGCCCGGCGAAACGTTGACCGCCCCCCTGCGCGACACCAGCGGCGTGAACATCCTGGCGAGCAATCCGGCCAACAGCGTCCTGCTCGAGTTCGACCGCACCGGCATCTACAACAACGTCTCGGACGACGTGTTTTTCGAGCCGGGCAGCTACACCCGGGCCACGCTGGTCACGACGCTGCCACAGGACCTCGCGCTGGGGCAGCACACCGTGATTATGACGGCCGCGGACATGTTCGGCAATGTCGGCAGCGACACGCTGAGCTTCCAGCTCGAGGCCGCCAGCGTGGCCGGTCTGCGCAGCGCTACCGTATTCCCCAATCCCACTCCGGGGCCGTGCCGGCTGGTCTGCGACCTGTCCGACGCCATGGATCTGCAGTGGGACATCTACACCGTGTCCGGCCGTTGCGTACGCAGCATCCGGACGACCATCGCCACGCCGGGACCCGCCGTTCTGGACTGGGACGGTCGCGACGGCGAGGGCGACAACATCGCCAACGGCGCCTACCTTTATGTCCTGCGAGGACGTATCGAGGGCGACGGCCATGAGATTCGAGAGACGGGGCAACTCGTCATCATGAGGTAGGGCGGACGACAAACGCCCTCGATATCGCCAATGGAGGTACCGGACCGATGAAGCGGATTCTGACCGTCACCTTGCTGGGCTTGATTTGCATCCTGGGAACTGCCCTGCCCGCCCTGGCCGACACGGGAGCCGGCGCGATCGTGCTGTCGTTCCCGATCGGCGCCCGTTACAACGCGCTCGGTGAGGCGGGGTCGGCCCTGGCGCAGGACGCCACGGCGGCCTGGTTCAACCCCGGCGGCCTGGCCTTCCTGGGCGATCGTCGCGAGACGCACGACGTCCAGATCATGTACTCCAAACTGGCCGCCGGCCTGGCCGACGACATCGCCCTGACCTGGGGCGGTTACGCCGGCCCGCTGGGCAACGGCTCGTTCGGCGCGAGCGTCACGTATCTGGACATGGGAGAGCAGGTCGCGACGTCCGACAGCCAGGAGGAGCGAGGCACCTTCTCGTCGTACTCCTACGTTCTCCAGGGCAACTACGCGCTGAAGGTGTCTCCCAACGTGGGCATCGGTTTCGGCGTGAAGTACTTCCGGGACAAGCTCGCTCCGCCCGAGGTGCTCCAGGACGGCACCGGTGGTTCGGGCGACAGCTTCGGCGTGGACCTGGGTGTCCTCTGGAAGGTCCCCACGGCCAACCTGAACGTGGCGTTGGCCCTGTCCAACCTCGGCCCGGACATCAAGCACGTCGATGCCGACCAGGCCGATCCCATGCCGCGCAAGATCACCGTGGGCCTGGCCTACGGCCTGTACCATAGCGAGTACATGGGGCTCCTGATCATCGCCGACTATCAGGTTCCCATGAACAAGTGGGACGAGGACCAGTACAAGTTCGGCTTCGAGACCGGCCAGGACGTCTGGGGCGCGGGTGTCGAGTGGAGCTACGATCGCTCTCTCTTCCTGCGCGCCGGTTACAAGGCCGACGACGCCGGTCAGATCGAGGACTACACCTTCGGCTTCGGCGTCGACATGAGCAAGTGGGTGAACCGGGCGATCATCTTCGACTTCGCCTCGGTGCCGCAGGCCGACGGTCTCGACCGCGTCAGCCGCTTCACGCTCGGCTACCACTGGTAGCAGTCGCCATCCAGGGCCGGTCCCCTGCCGCCCGCCATTCGTCCCGCGCCCTCCGGCCTCTCGTGCCGGAGGGCGGTGGAAGGAGTGCCCGTGCAGACCACATCCCGTCGCTTGATTCCGGTCCTGACGATGCTGGCCCTGTTGCTGTCGTCGGGTGAGCGCGCCGAGGCGGCCGACCGCCCGTACGGTCGCACGCCGGTGATCAAGCTGTCGAGCCAGGACATGGCCGCGATGCCGAACGGCGCCGTGATCCTCGATCGCGAGCAGGATCGGCAGCGCGTCTACCATGACCGTTCGCACGCGATGCACGAACTCCTGGGCGCCCGCAAGGTGTCCCAGCGCAGCCGCAAGTGGCTGACCGACAGGGGGCTGGGCCAGGCCCGGCTGGCTGCGCCATACGCCAAGGCGGGTCTGGGCGAGAAGACCACGCTGCGCATCATCCTGGTGCGGATCTCGTTCGAGTCCAACCGGGAGCCGGCTCTGTCGACGATCGCTCCGGACGGCGATTTCAACCTCGGTACGCCGGTCGACGAACTGCTCCCGATCGATCCGTCGCCGCACGACAAGGCCTATTTCGAGGCGCACATGCGTGGATTGGCGGAGTTCTATCACTACCAGTCGGGCGGCCGTCTGGAGGTCGACGCGACGGTTCTGCCTGCGGGCGAGAACGACAGTTACAAGGTGAGCGACGTGGCCGATTACGGTCCGGGCGCCGGCGGGGGCTGGACCCTTGCCGGACTCGAGGCGCTGGTGCGCGACATGATCGTTGCGGCCGACGCCGGCGCAGCCGCCGACGGCGTACATCTGAGCGACTACGACGACGACAACGAGCTGACCTACATCATCTTCGCCCACGCCGGCAGCGACTGGCAGAGCGACGTCAACCAGGATTCGCCCAACGACATCCCGACGTTCTTCGTCACTCTCGGCGATCCCCAGATCATCGACGGCGGCGCGTTGAGCGAATGCTCGGTCATTCCCGAGACCACGAACCAGGACGGCTACAAGGGCAGCATCGCCGCCGCTCTCTACCACGAATTCGGGCATGCGATGGGCCTGCCGGACGTCTACAACGCAGAGACCGGCCTGCCCGTGGTCGGCTACTGGGACTTGATGGACTCGGGCACCAACCTGTCGGCGAAGATCGGGTATTACGACGACGACGGCGAGCTCACCGGCGAATGGGTCTCCGGCGTCATACCGCCGTCGCTCTCGGCGTGGAGCAAGTGGTTCCTCGGCTGGGTCGATACCGACATCGTCACCGGCGGCGAGGGTGCGGACTGGACGCTGCCGGCGATCGGCGTGCCGCGGGAGCAATATGCGCTCCACAACCGTGTGGCGAACAACGCGTTCGACGTGGAGCAACCGCAGGTGCTGATCGGCGGTGCGTCGCCGCGCGAGTTCTTCCTGGTGGAGAACCGCTGGGTGCCGCGGTCGTCGGAGGACACGCCGTACGACGAGGAATACGGGCTGTATTTCAACCGGGATGCGGACACGGGGGTCGTCCTGTACCTCGGCGGCGACCTGGACGGAATCGAGAGGATCAACACGGGCTATTACGACTACTTCATGCCGGAAGGCGGATTGCTCGTCTGGCACGTGGATTCGGATCGTGTGGCGGCCGGTCTAGAGGACAACGCCATCAACCGCTACGGCGACGGCGTGGAGCTGGTGGAGGCGGACGGCCTGCAGGATATCGGCACCGTCGAAGGCTACGTCCTGGGCTGGAGCGGCAGCTGGACCGATCCGTTCGCGCCGTGGAACTCCGAGGGTTACCTCGAACTGTTTCCCGACGGCGCCGGGGTGCCGACCAGCCGTGCGAACGACCGCTCCTGGACCGGACTGCACCTGTGGGACATCGCCGACGACGGCACGGCGCACGGCGCGGTCATGCGCCTGAAGGCGACCGTGGAGCCGCTTCAGGCCGGCTGGCCGCTGGATCTCCCGTCGGTCGGCGACACCGCGCCGCGACGGCTCGACGTGACCAGCGTGACGCCGGTCATCGACGCCGACGGACATGCACTGCTGATGGTGGCCGACGATCCCGAACCCGGTGAGCCGGTCACGTTGTTCGCCTGGACCGAGACCGGAGAGGCGAGCGCGGCGGCGCCGACGGACATGCCGGCCGGTGCGGTCGGGCAAATGGACGGGGCGCTCGCGGGGTTGCCCGCGGTGGTTCCGACGGCCGACGGCGGGACGGAAGTCGTGGTCGCCGATCGGACCGGGACGGTGCGGGCGTTCACCGCGGGGGAGACGCTGGTGGCGCGCTGGTCCACGACGTTGGCCGAAGGTGTGCTGGCCGGGCCCTTGCCGGTTCGCGTGACCGATGATCTCTGGGCTCTCGTGGTGATCGATCGCGAGGGGCACGGCCACGTGCTCGACATCGACGGCAACAAGGTCGACGAAGCGCCGCTGCTGCCCGACACCGGGAGCAATGAACTTGTCGCGCCGATGCGGGTGGTCGAACTGGCGAGCGGGCCGGCGGTGCTCATCCTGACCGAGACCGAAAAGCGGCTGCAACCGGTGACGGCCGGAGGATTCGGCGACGGCGCCACGATCGGGCCGGCGGGGCGGCTGGACGCGGTGTCCAGGATCGCGCTGCTGCCCGAGGAGGCCGGCCACCGACTGCTGGTGTTCGGCGACGTGGGGTTGCAGGGCGCGTGGATCATCGATGGATCCGGCCAGTGGGCGACGAGCGATTGGATCGATCCCGGCAACGCGCTGGTGACCGAACCGGCCGTGGCCGATCTCGACGGTGACGGCGCGCTCGACGTGATCGCCGTGACCGCCGAGCGGATCTTCGCCTGGAGCGCCGGCGGCGTCTCGCTGACCGGTTATCCGAACGATCTGGCCAACCTCTTCCCATTGCCCGATTCGACGCGCGTGGCCGGCCCGCTGGTGGTGGCCGACCTTGCCGGGGGCGCCGCCAACGAACTGGCGATGACGACCGACAACGGACATCTGCTGATCCTCGACGGCCAGGGGGCTCTGGTCGACGGCACGCCGTTCCGCTTCGGCAGCAAGCGCCTCCACGGGTTGGCGCTGATGCCGCGCGCGAGCGGTCGCGCCTCGCTGGTCCTGGCCGACGCCGGGGACTATGTCGAGGGACCGCGTGACGGGATCCTGACCAGCGGCCGGCTGGCGCTCTTCGCCGACCGTCCGCTGTCCGACGGTGAACCCGCGACGGCCGGCTGGTTCGGCACGAGCGGCGGTCCGTCGCGCCAGGGCGCCGTCGGGACGGCCGCGGCCGTGGCCGGCGAAACACCCGGCGATACAGGCCAGGATCGACTGGTTCTCTACCCGAACCCCATGCAAGGCCGTGATCTGACGGTGCGTTTCTGGAGCGCGACGGATCGACCGGCCCGGCTGGCGGTGGTGAACCTGCAGGGCGAGGTCGTGCTGGACGCGACGATCGCGACCGAGGCCGGTCGCATCAACGAATACTCCGTGGATCTGGACGTGGCCTCCGGCCTCTACGTCGTCCGACTGACCTGCGAAAAGGTGGTCGGCGACGTGGCGAGCGAGGTCCGAACGCTGGCCGTGGCGCGCTAGACGCGGCGGCGAAAGGACGAATCATGCGCATTCGACGCCTCGTTCCCTTGATCCTTATCGGCACGCTGTTGGCCGGGGCCTTGCCTGCGGCGGCCGGACCGTCCTGGCTGTTGCGCCAAGCCGACCTCGAGGTCGCGCGCCTGACCGGCGCATTGCCGGCCGACACCCGTGACTGGCAGTCCGACATCGGCGGCCGGTCGGTGACCGCGACCGTCGGCGCCGATTCCGGCCGACGGTCGCCGGCGCTGCCCATGCTCATGTCGCTGGTCGTCCCGGGCGCCGGCGAGGTCTACCTGGGGCACAAGCGCGGATTCCTGCAGATCGCGCTCGACGCGGCGTCGTGGTACGGCGCCATCCACAACTCGAACAAGGGCCAGGACAAGAAGGACGAGTATTACGCCTACGCGGACGAGCACTGGCTCCTCGGCCAGCTCGACGCGGCGTACGATCCGGCGTATCTCGAGCGTCAGGACGCCAACTTCAAATACTCGGAAGTGGTCGGCGTAGGGACGGATTATCCGTTCAGGCTGGATCCGGAAGCGTACCCTCCCTACACGGGGTTGGGCCTCTGGGTCTCGCTCGAAGACGACCGCCGCGAGTACTACGAGAACCTCGGCAAGTGGGACCAGTTCGTCTTCGGCTGGGACGATTTCGAGGATCCGCGGGACTTCCTGAATACCGAGGAGATCGACGCCGACAACCTGCGCGACCCGCGCACCAGCCAGAACCGCGAGGTCTATCGCCAGATGCGCCGGGACAGCAACGACTACTACGCCAAGCGCGACCGCTTCGTCTACCTGAGCATCGCCTTCCGGGTCTTCAGCGTGCTGCAGGTGGCGTATCTGGAGGGGCTGCTCTTCGGCGACGACGGCGTGCAGGGCGGCGAGCCGGCGAATATCGAACTAGGCGGACACCAGGTGAACTTCTTCGCCGAACCGATCGGTTTTTCCCGGGGCGTCGTGGGCGCCACGGTTTCCTTCTGAGAGGGGTTGTGACGTGAAGCGAACGAGCATGGTGATCCTGGCGGTGATGCTCCTCGGCGTGGCGCTGCCGGCTTCGGCGCAGGACGTCGGCCAGTGGCTGGACGGCGCGGACTGGCGCGGGTGGTTGGGCGCCCAGGAGATCGGCGGCCACAAGGATACCGCGACAGCGCCGCAATTCGGCAACGGCGGCGAAAGCGACACCGGTCGGCGCCTGAAGGCCGGCGGGCTCTCGTTGCTGGTGCCCGGCGCCGGACAGCTCTTCAACGGCCAGCGATCGAAGGGGCTGATCATGATCGGCGTGGAAGCCGTGATCTGGGGTTCCTACTTCGGCTTCGACAAGCACGCCGGCAACCTGGAGGACGACTACCGCAACTGGTCCGGTGTCTACGCCGGAACCAGCGGCGATCACGGCGACACCTACTGGCAGGCCGTGGGCCGCTACGCGGACAGCGACGCGTGGTACGAGTCGCAGTTGCGCGAGGCGCGGGCCTTCGGCGAGGACGAACCGGCGCCGCTCGGAGACGACGAAGAGTGGCAATGGCGCAACGACGCTTACCGGAGCGACTACCGGGAACTCCGCGCGGACGCCAACGAGGCCGCCGACCGCCGCGACATGATGATCCTCTTCGCGATCCTCAACCGGGCGGTGAGCATCTTCGACGCCGTGCGCCACGGAGGCGAGCCCGACGGGGAGGGCGCTCCGGCGATCGGCGCCGAGGTGTTCGGTATGGATCTGGCCCTCGAGGTCTCGATGCCGCTGCCGCGGCCCGAGGCGCGGGCCGTCGCGCGCTGGAGCTTCTGATATGAGCGGTCGCCGGGGAATCGGTGTCGTATTGATCGCGTTGCTGGCCGGTCTGGTCGCCTGCGTGCCGCCGGGGGAATACGGCGGCGCCGCTGATCGCGGCGATCCCGGGCAGGCGGACGTTGCCGGACACGTCCCGGCGGGCGCGGAACTGCTCTACGCGTTCGAGAACCTGCGCACCGAGGTCTACTTCCCGGTGGAGGGCCTGGCCGGCCTGGCGTGGGGCGACGACGGCACGCTCGTGGTCTGCGACGAGGCGCGCGGCAAGGTGCACGCGCTGGATCCGCGGACCCGCACATGGTCGGAATTCGGTTTTCCGGGCGCGCGGCCGTACCGGCCGGTGGACGCCGTGGTCGACGGTTTCAAGGTGCTCGTGCTGGACATCGCCGGCCAGGTGATCTACCGCTTCGACCTGAACGGCGTGTACCAGGATCGCATCGTCGATTTCCACAACCTGGATCCGGCGTTCGACACCGTGCCGAGCGCCTTCGACGTGGACCTGGACGGCCGCCTCTGCGTCTGCGATGCGGGAGAGCAGCAAGTCGTCCTGCTGGATTCCTTCCTGGCGCTGCAGAGCCGAGTCGGCGGACCCGGACCGCACCGTGAACAGTTCTCGGAGCCGAGCGGCATCTGCTTCATGCCCGACGGCGGTTTCATGGTCAGCGATCGCGGCAACCGCCGGCTGCAACGGTTCAATAGGCTCGGCTACTGGGAGGCCACGATCGGCGGCCAGTTCGATCCGCAGAACCCGTTCGTCGCGCCTCAGGGCTTGGCTTGCGATCGCTGGGGCAACGTCTTCGTGGCCGATGCGGCGACCGGCGTGATCCACGTGCTGGACGCCCGCGGGCGGCTCGTCCTGGAGATCGGGCCCGACGAGTCGCTGCAGGGCACGCCGCTGGGACCGGTGGACGTGGCCGTGGGGCCGGACCAGCAACTGGCCGTCAGCGACCGCTTGCGCGGCGCGATTCTGGTCTTCCGCATTCTCTACGACTGATCCACGCCCGAGGAGGTGTCCGGTGAGCGGTCCTCGTGGCGGAATCCGGGGCGCGGCGCGCGCCGGCGCGGTGGTGGCCCTGCTGGGGCTGCTCGCGGCGGGGTTCGCGAACGCGACGACCGTCGATGCGGACCTGCCCGACGCCGCCGGCCGTCTTCTCGAACGGGAATTGTTCCTCCTGCACGCCGATCGTCGCCCGCTCGCGCTGGCGCACACCGAGGTCGATCCGGCGAGCCTGGTGCTGCGCGTCGGCGGCGACCTCTGGCGTGCCGGCGAGGACTTCCGGCTCAAGGCCCGCAGCGGGTTGATCGTGCCGCTGCGGCCGTGGTCTCCGGAAGGGTCGGTCGTGGCGGTCGCGGACTACCGCTTCATGCCCGGCCCGGGCGAGGCGCGGTTGGGTCTGCGGCCCATGACGCCGCCGCCGATGCCGTCGGGCGACGCGCGCGCTCCGGCCGCCGCGAAACCTCTGGAATCGTGGGACCTCGACACCACAGGCAACCTGGACGTGCGGGGCAGCAAGGCGGTGTACGTCTCGTCGGGCACGCGCCGCGAGATGACCGTCGACCAGAACCTGCGTCTGAACGTCTCCGGACAGCTCACGCGCGACATCTTCGTGCGGGCGGTCCTCACCGACGACAACCTGCCGGTCGTGCCCGAGGGCAACACCGAGGAACTGCAGGACATCGACAAGGTGCTCGTCGAGATCGAGGCCTCGGACTGGCGCGCGACGCTCGGCGACTTCGTGGCGTCCCGCAGCGGCACCCGCTACGGCAACTACCGGCGAAAGCTCCAGGGCTTTTCGCTCGATGCGCATCCCGGCGACCTGCGCGCCGAGGCATTGTTCGGGTCGCCCCGGGGTCGATACCGGACGCTCGAACTGCGCGGCGAGGAATCCAACCAGGGCCCGTACTTCCTGGGCGGCGGAGAGTCGGGGCTGAATCTCTTCATCGTCGCGGGTTCGGAGCGCGTGACGGTCGACGGCGAGGTGCTCACCCGCGGCTCCGACCACGACTACATCGTCGATTACGTGCGCGGCTCGGTCACCTTCACGTTCAAGCGTCTGATCACCACCGATTCGCTCATCGTGGTGGAATTCGAGGAGGGCGAGGGGCCGTACAGCCGGTCGGTGGTCGGCGGCGGTGGCGGCAAGGCGTTCACGATCGGTTCGACCGCAGTTGCCGTCGGGGTCCGGATGACGCGCGAACGCGACGATTCCAGCCGCCTGCGGACCGGCGAGTTGAGTCCCGAGGATGAGGCCGTGCTGGCCGCTGCGGGCGATGATCCGCTGGCCGCAATCGCGTCCGGAGCGGTCGCGGTCACCGCCGGCACGGGCGACTACGACCGCGTCGAGGTCGGCGACGAGGAGCACTTCGAGTTCGCGACCGAGGGCGGTGACTGGTCGGTCAGCTTCTTCTACGCGGGCGCCGGCCAGGGCGATTACGATCTCGAGAACCTCACCGAGGCCGGGGTGCGGGTCTTCGTCTGGCGGGGCGAAGACCTGGGCAGCTATCGCGTGGGGCGGCAACTGGCGCTGCCGGATTCTCAGAGCCTGGTCACCATGACCGCCGATGTCGGCGACACCAGCGGCGCGGGTCTACACGCCGAGTGGCACCAGTCGAGTCGGGACCTGAACACGCTCAGCGACGGCGGAGACGAAGACAACCAGGGGCACGCCGCGTACGTCGAGGCACGCAGCGGCCGGATCGGTTTCGGCGGCGGCGACCTCACCACGCGCGCGGCCTGGCAACGGCGCGGCGACCGGTTCGCGCCGTTCCTGGTCGCCCGGACCATCCACGACTACGCCGGCTGGGGCCTGGATGACCGCGCCCGCCGCGACGGATTCCTCGACGAGCGCGACGCCGAGCTCACCGGCGAGGTCGCCTGGCGCACCGGCGGAACCGGACGCACCCTGACGATCCGGGGCAACCTCGGCAGCCTCGATCACGGGAGCGACCTGTCGGCAAACCGGGTCACGGGCGCCGGAACCTGGGAGTGGGCCGGCGGGCGGGGTCAGCACGCCTGGAACCGGGCCACCAGTCGCGACACCGTCGATCCGCTCGACATCGAACGCCAGGACCACGACCACCAGATGCGCTGGAAAGTCGGCCCGGTGGTGCCGCGCATGGGCTGGAAACGCGGCACGTGGACCGACGCCGCGATCGGCGGGGGCGCGGCGCGCGGTTACCGTCTCGAGCAACTCAACGCCGGCATGGGCTCGGCGCCCGGCCGCAGCTGGCGCTGGGATCTGGGCTTCACCCGCGGGCTGGCCGATTCGCTGCGCGAGCAGACATGGGAACACGAGCGCGACAGCCGCACCTGGCAAGGCTCGCTCATGACGCCGCGCGTGGCCGGGGTCCGCGCCGTGGCTGACGCGACCGTCCGCGAGGTCCGGCGCCCCGACGGCGAGGACGAAACCACGCGGTTGGGACGCCTGGAACTGGGCGCCGCCTGGCCCGGACTGGGCAGCGACTGGAGCCTGAGCTACGGCGTCGACAACAGCCGCACCGAGGTCCTGGCGCGGCAGATCGTCTTCGTGGGAATCAACGAGGGCCGCTACGACGAGGCAGGGAACTACGTCGGCGAGGGGCGCGGCGACTACGACCTCCTCCTGGCCGGGACCGACGAGCTGGTCGCCACGACCGCCGTCAAGGCCGACCTCACCTGGCGGCAGGACTTCGCGCGTCTCGGCAAGGACCGGTTCTGGGGCGCGTGGCAGAGCCAGACCCGCGTCGGCGTCGATTCCCGCAGCCGCACCGATGATGTCGGCGCGTTGCTGCGCCTCGATCCCGGGCAGATCTTCAACGACGGGAACACGGTGCTCGGGCGGGTGGATCTGGGCGAGGAGATTACCCTGCTGCGGCACCTGCGGACGTGGGATCTGCGGTGGCGATTCGACTATTCCGAGGTCATGGATCGCCAGTATGCGCAGGGCCGCGAGGATCGGCTCCGACGCGAGCATTCCGCGACGCTCACCTGGAACCCCAACGCGACGATGAGCCTGACCTTCCGCGGCGGGCAAGCCGACGACCGGCGGGACACGGACGCCGAGGTGAACCCGACCCAGCGCGCGTACGACACGCTGACGCGGAACATCGAGACCGAGGGGTCGTGGCGCCCTGTGGCGGGCAGCCGGTTGGCGCTGTCGGTGGAGTATCTGACCCGCGACGACGGCGTCTCGGGCGTGGCGCAGACCGAGTCGGCGGTCAAGCCGTCGCTGCGCTGGCGGTTGGCGCGCGCGTGGAGCGTCCAGAGCGAGCTGCGGCTGGCCGACGTGCAGAGCGACGAGCCGGCCGGCAGCCTGCGGCCATATTTCTTTCCCACGCCCGGCACCGAGGTCGAGACCTCGGCGCGCGTGGGCTGGGATCCCAGCCGGAACCTCACCTTCGCCCTGGTGTGGTTCGGGCGCAAACCCGGTG
>CAZJMO010000047.1:13193-13571 GCA_964547085.1 uncultured Fibrobacteraceae bacterium
GACGGACGTGGCAACATGATCTGCGGCTCGAGAGTACAGCACGGTTCTAGGCGGCGATGCCTGGTCGCGACCGCGTGCCTGGCGCTGGCGCTGGCGCTGGTCGCGACCGACGGGACGGCGCAGTCGCGTCGCGGTCGGCCGCCGCGTCTGGAACTGTCGCCGCCCGACCCGTCGCTGCGCGACATCGTGGCTGAGGATCAGGCGTGGCTCGCGCAGCAGCCGTCCGATCTGCTCACCGTGCCGGCGGTCGGCGATTCGGCGGGAGTCGGCGTCTGGCTGGGACGCGCCGAGCGCGTGCGCGCCGTCGCGGCCGAGACGCCGGCGGGGGCGACGCCGGCGCCCGATGAACCGGTGCTCGGGCACCGCGGGTCGCTCTCC